>JAAYMW010000089.1 GCA_012521175.1 Candidatus Epulonipiscium sp. | reverse complement strand
TTTATTTGTTAGTTTTCTTAAGGTAATGGAATATAAAAATTATCCATGCTGCTTGGAGTATCTGTAATACTAGAATCAGGCGTATAAGAATCTGGTGGTGTATTCTGGGAGTTATTATTGCCAGTGTTTCCGTTATTGTTTGAATTTCCACTATTGCCAGGATTGCTTATATTCCCATTTTCATCTGCTTCCGGAAGATTAAAGTCATCAGGATTATTTGGATTAATAATTGTACCAGAATTAGGTCCATGCATATTACAATATGCTTCTTCTTTAGAGACAGGTAGTTCGTATTGAGCATCTTTTGGGAATGGACCGTTTTGGCTTGGAGGAACGTAAGGCACTGGTCTTACAATAAACACTTTTTCTTTAATGGTTTCTTCAGGACAGTATTCATTTGCAAGTTGTCCGGATACGATACACACTTTTTCTGTCTTATGAACATCACAGTATTCTTTGGGCTGTGTGCCTTGTTCAAAATACTCATATCTTGCAGTAGATCCTCTTGGATCATGCTCACAAGTCGATGTAGCCAATTTACCAGATTCGGTACATATTCTAGCCTGTACAATTCCATTTGGTACTTCGAACTTTTTAATAGGAAGATCTTTGTGGATTTCTTCCATAATAGCAGCCCAAAGCAAATTATGATAGCTCTTATCGTAACGAAGTTTTTTTGGAGTATCATGTCCCAACCAGATTCCTGCCACATAGTAAGGCGTATACCCTGCAAAAACAAGGTCTTTATCATCAGAAGTGGTTCCTGTTTTTCCTGCAATAGGCATATTAATGTTTTTAAAACGCGCAAGGCCTCCGGTTCCCCTGGTAATTACATCTTCCATCATATTGGTTAGAAGAAAAGCAGTAGTTTCTTTTAACACTCTGCGTTGTTGAGGGGTATTGTCAATAAGAAGATTTCCATCATGGTCCAAAATTTTTGTATAAAATACAGGTTCATTGTATACCCCTTTGTTGGCAATAGCACCATAGGCTGCTGTTAGTTCTAGAGGGGTAACACCATCGGTAATTCCTCCAAGAGCAAGTACAGGGTTTTTATCCGTATATACCTTGCCGTTTCGTTCTTCATTGTCTACAAGCGTTGTAAATCCAAAATGCTGTAAGTAATCGAAGCTTGTATTTATACCGGCATCGAGCAGGGTTTTAACAGCCAATACGTTCATTGAATTATAGATACCTTCCCGTATGGTACTAAGCCCTTCATATTTTCCAGTCCAGTTGTTGATATATTTTTTAGATGAACCGTCTTTTACCTGTAAAGGGACATCGTCGATGACAGTTCCTGGGGTTATCTTTCCAGTATCAAGGGCAGGAGCATAAGCTGCTAAAACTTTAAACGCTGAACCTGGCTGACGTTTTGCATGGGTAGCACGATTAAACATCAGGTTACCTATTTTTTCTCCTCTTCCTCCGGAAATAGCTAATACATGACCGTTATGATAATCCATGATTACCATTGCAGATTGGGGTTGAGGAATCGTATAAACTTGTTCCTTTATAATTTTGTCACTTTCAGAGATCTCCCAGTCTTTTAATTTTTTTTCTTTAAAAGTTTCAATCTCATCCTTATTGGCAATGATGCCTTCTCCTCCCAGATGTTTTACAGTGCCGTCTGGTTTTTCTATGGATACATTATATACAGCTTTTAATTCGAAGGATTTAGGAGGATAAAATTCATCCATTGCATAATATTTATCCACGATATCCTGCATTTGTTGATTAAATGGTGTATAAATGCTTAATCCACCACTATAAAGCATATTACTGGCTTCAGTTGCCGTATACCCTTTCTTAACCTGTAAATCATTAATTACATTTTCAATAATCTGGTCAACATAATAGGAGTGTTTAGAATCTTCTACATATTGTTGACTGGTTTCCTGAACTTTGGAATATACATCTTCATTAATGGCATCATCATATTCACTTTGAGTAATATATTCTTGTTCAAGCATTTTCTTTAAGACAATTTTTTGCCTTTCACGATTATTTTCTGGATGGCTAATTGGGCTATATCGCGAAGGATTTTGTGTAATCGCAGCAATAACCGCACTTTCCGCTAAGGTTAATTCAGATACGTCTTTATTAAAATATCTGTTGGCGGCTGCTTGAACACCGTTTAATCCATGGCCTAGCCCAATTTCGTTGAGATACCATTCCAGTATTTGATCTTTATCATAGATTTTTTCAAGCTGAACGGCCAAATACTGTTCTTGAAGTTTTCTTTCGATTTTTTTCTCAGTTGTGAGAACTCTGTTTTTAATCAATTGCTGGGTAATGGTACTGGCACCTTCACTAAAAGAACGTTCTTTTATATTTACAATCAATGCTCTTACCATACCTTTAAAATCTACTCCATTGTGGTTATAGAAACGTTCGTCTTCGATAGCAATAAATGCATGTTGTAAATGCTTAGGGATTTTA
>JAAYMW010000088.1 GCA_012521175.1 Candidatus Epulonipiscium sp. | reverse complement strand
TTCCAGTCACATGGTTAGGAAGACATGCAAAAGGCTGCATACATAGAATGTTTTCCACTCCTGACTCTATTAGTTCAATCATTTCAGCAGTTAAAAACCATCCTTCACCGGTTTGATTGCCCAGAGACAAAAGGCTGGAAGCTCCTTTTGCCAAATCGAATATGGATTTAGGCGGTTCAAAACGCTTACTGTTTTGAAGTGCCTTTTTCATTTCTGAGCGGTAGTATTCTATAAACTTAATTAAAGCCAATCCAATCCATTTTGCCTTGCGACTTCCGGATAAATAATCGTGTTTAAAGCCTGGATTGTATGCACAGTATAGTAAAAAGTCTGTTAAGTCGGGGACAACTGCCTCCGCACCTTCTTTTTCAATAATCCCAATGGCATTATTATTGGCGGTTGGATGGAATTTCACCAGGATTTCTCCTACTAATCCGACTTTAGGTTTCCTTATGTTATTAATCTCTAATTGATCAAAGTCTTTTACAATATCATGGACGATTTCAGTAAATTCTTTATGATTGCCTCTTCGAATGGATTCTTTACATCTTTCAGCCCATTTTCTATAAAGCAAATGAGAAGAACCCTGTATGGTTTCATAAGGCCTTACTCGAAGAAGCACTCTCATCAGAAGGTCTCCATACACGAGAGCCATCATACTTTTATTGATGAGCTTTGGTGTAATTTTAAATCCTGGATTTTTCTCCATTCCTAAAGCATTGAGAGAAATCACCGGAACATGCCCCATATCGGCATCCTTTAGAGCTTTTCGAAGGAATGCAATATAGTTGGTTGCACGGCATCCGCCGCCGGTTTGGGTAATCATTACGGCAGTTTTATGGATATCATATTTGCCGGACTGCAGGGCTGAAATAAGCTGACCGATTACAATGATCGAGGGGTAGCAGGCATCATTGTTGACATATTTAAGTCCTACATCCACAGCTTGATAATCTACTGAAGGCAGTAATTCCATCTGATATCCTGATGCTCGGAAAGCCTCTTGAACAAATTCGAATTGATAAGGAGCCATCTGCGGCACTAATATAGTATAGTTATTTGTCATTTCCTTAGTAAAAGGAACTCTTTTATATTCTATCTTTTCACCTGGCTTCGATTCCGTATTCTTTTCGGCATTTTTTATCCTTTCTTCCATAGCAGCTTTTAGGGAGCGAAGGCGAATTCTTGCAGCACCCAGTTGATTGCCCTCGTCAATTTTAAGCGTGGTATAAATTTTACCATGCTTACTTAAAATCTCCTGTACCTGGTCTGTGGTTACGGCATCCAGGCCGCAGCCGAAGGAGTTGAGTTGTACCAGTTCCAGATGGTCTTGTGTTCCTACAAAGGAAGCCGCCGCATAAAGCCTTGAATGGTATACCCATTGGTCCACCACTCTAAGGGGTCGCTCGATATTTCCTAAATGGGCAACGGAGTCCTCAGTAAGAACTGCCATGCCTAAGCTGGTGATAAGATTTGGTATGCCGTGATGGATTTCCGGGTCAATGTGATAGGGTCTGCCGCTTAAAACGATTCCTTTTTTATTGTTTTCTTTTAAGTACTTTAGGACTTCTTCTCCTTTTTGCCTTATGTCTTCTTTAACCCTTTCTTTTTCTTCCCAGGCTAACTCTACGGCAGCTGCAATTTCCCGTTTTGAAATATTTAAATCCCTAAGTTCTTCGCTAAGTCTTTCAATAAGCCTTTTTTTATTGTCCATTGGAAGAAAAGGATTCATAAAAATAATATTTTTTTCTTTTAAAATTTCCATATTGTTTTTTACGACTTCTGGATAAGAAGTCACAATAGGACAGTTGAAATTATTATCAGCCTGTTCCTGTTCTTTTTTCTCATGGGGAATACAGGGATAGAAAATTCTTGTAACCCCTTTATCAATCAAATTCATGATATGGCCATGAACCAATTTTGCAGGGTAGCAAACCGATTCGGAGGGGATGGTTTCTATTCCCGCTTCATAAATCTTTCTCGAGGATCTGGAGGATATTTCTACCTGGAATCCTAGCTGAGTAAAGAAGGTAAACCAAAAAGGATAGTTTTCATATATATTCAGAACTCTGGGGATTCCAATAGTTCCTCTTGCAGCTTGTTCTTTAGAAAGAGGTTTATAGCCAAAAATCTTTTTGTATTTATACTCAAATAAATTTGGCAGAGTTTCTTTCGAAGTTTCAACCCCTGCCCCTCTTTCGCAGCGATTTCCGGAAATAAAATGTCTTCCATCGGAAAAGGTATTCACCGTCAGATGGCACTGGTTTAGACAAAGAGGGCAGCGTTTTTGGCTGGTCTCAGCCCTAAACTCATTTAATTGGCTGGAAGATAAAAGGGTAGTTTCTTCTCCTTGATAACGTTCTTTTGCAATCAGGGCAGCTCCGAAGGCGCCCATAATCCCTGCAATATCCGGTCTTACCGCTTCTTTTCCAGAAACCAACTCAAAACTTCTAAGGATGGCATCGTTATAGAAGGTTCCTCCTTGAACGATGACTTTATCTCCAATATCTTTAGGATTTCTGAGTTTGATTACTTTTAGAAGCGCATTTTTGATAACGGAATAAGAAAGTCCGGCAGATAAATCGCCTATTGTTGCCCCTTCTTTTTGTGCCTGTTTTACCCTGGAATTCATAAATACCGTACAGCGGGAACCAAGGTCTACTGGATTTTTGGCAAGAAGAGCTTCTTTAGCAAAATCAGCAACGCTCATATTTAAAGAAGTGGCAAAGGTTTCTATAAAAGAACCGCAGCCTGAAGAACAGGCTTCGTTAAGCAATATTTTATCAATCACTTCATCTTTTACATGAAGGCACTTCATGTCTTGGCCGCCGATATCCAGTATAAAATCTACACCGGGGAGGAAAAAATTAGCAGCCTTATAATGAGCTACTGTTTCGATTTCTCCGATGTCTATTTTAAGTGCGGCTTTTAGAAGAGCTTCACCATATCCAGTTACGGCAGAGTAAGCAATAGATGCTTTGGGCGGAAGTTTCTTATATATATCTTTTAAAACGCGCATTGCAGAGGTAAGGGGGTTTCCTTCATTGCTTCCATAATAGGAATATAGAAGAGTTCCTTCTTTGTCTATTAATGCAGCTTTAGTCGTAGTAGACCCTGCATCAATGCCTAAAAAGCATTTACCCTCATAAGAGGACAGTTCTCTTCGCTTAACTTTATGGGCGTTATGTCTTTTGTAAAAACCATTAAGTTCATTTTCATCTAAAAAAAGTGGTCGTAGTCTTTGAATTTCATAGTTCTGTGCCTCTTTTAAATTAGGCAGCGCTTTATGTAAGTTTTTAAAAGACATTGCTTTTTGATCCTTTGATAATAGAGCAGCACCAAGCGCCACAAAATATTCACCATCTTTTGGAACGATGATTTCATCGGGCTTTAACTTTAAGGTATTGATAAAACATGCTCTAAGTTCTGATAAAAAGGATAAAGGCCCTCCCAGGAAAGCGACTTTTCCCCTTATGGGCTTTCCACAGGCAAGACCGCTTATGGTCTGGGTAACCACTGCCTGAAAAACAGAGATGGCTATGTCTTCTTTAGCAGCACCTTCATTTAAAAGGGGTTGCACATCGGTTTTAGCAAAGACACCACATCTTGCAGCAATGGGATAAATGGTCTTATGATGTTTAGCCAATTCATTAAGCCCCGCGGCATCTGTTTGAAGAAGAGTAGCCATTTGATCGATGAAGGCACCGGTTCCTCCGGCACAGGTGCCATTCATTCTTTGCTCGATGGAACCTTCAAAGTAGGTGATTTTTGCGTCTTCCCCACCGAGTTCAATGGCCACATCCGTCTGGGGAATAAAGGTTTCAACGGACTTTGCTCCTGCGATGACTTCCTGGACAAAGGGGATGTTTAACCATTCTGAAACAGACAAGCCTCCGGAACCGGTTACACTGATGGTGATTTGTTCATCCTTAAACACCGTATAGGTTTCATTTAAGAGGTCTATGATGGTTTGCTTGATGTCAGAGAAATGCCTTTGATAACGAGAAAAAAGAATAACATTTTCACTGTCTATGACAACTACTTTAACGGTAGTTGAACCAACATCCAATCCCATATGGAGCTTATTCATCATTTTATCCACTCTCTTTTATATACTAAAAAGCCTTAAACCATAAAAGGCTTAAGACCTTTAGCACTTATTATAAATTTATTCCTTGTAAGAATTATGATAGTGAATTGAAATTCGTTTGTCAAGATTTTTGATTTTTTACTCATATCCCTCTGTCAGGTATCAATATATTTATAATAGGCGGTTTGTCAATATCGTCCCAAATAAAGGCAGACATTAAAAAAAGGAGGGGTAAGATGGGCATAACCGATTTTTCAGCACTTATACAAAAAGACCGGGAAGAAAGAAAAAAACTGGATTTTAAAGGAACCTTATTGGATTATTTACATATTGTAAAAGAATCTCCTGAAGTTAGCGCACTTTCCCATGAAAGGTTATATAGACTTATTGTAGACCCGGGAGTAGAAGTGATAAAAACTGAAGAAAATCCAAGGCTTAGAAGAATTTATGGGAAGGATACCATTAAAAAATATAAATTTTTTGAGGAGGATTTTTTTGGCATCGATGAAGTCCTTATGAAATTGGTGCGGTATTTTCACTCTGCGGCCATGCGAGGGGAGGAATCAAGGCAGGTATTATACCTTGTAGGACCTGTAGGTTCAGGTAAATCCTCTTTAATTGAATCCTTAAAGAGATTGCTTGAATCCAGTCCGCCGATTTATGCCCTGGAAGGCTGTCCCATGAGAGAAGAACCGCTTCATCTTATACCTAAACATCTTAGAGCTGTTTTTGAAAAGGAACTTAATGTAAAGATTGAAGGGGATTTATGTCCGATATGCAGATATAGACTTAAGAATGAATTTAAAGGGGAATATGAAAAATTTCCTGTAATTGCTGTTGACTTTTCTATTCGCTCCAGAAAGGGCATAGGCGTTGTACCACCCGTAGATCCAAATAACCAAGACACATCGGTTCTTATTGGTTCTGTAGATATTTCAAAAATGGATTTATACCCGGAGGACGACCCCAGGGTTTTTGCATTAAATGGGGCTTTTAATGCAGGAAACAGAGGGATTGTTGAGTTTATCGAAGTTTTTAAAAACGATGTGGAATATCTGCATACCATGATTACAGCGACCCAAGAAAAATCCATTCCATCTCCGGGAAAAGGCTCTATGATTTATTTTGATGGTGTTATATTGGCCCATTCCAACGAAGCAGAATGGAATAAATTTAAAGCAGACCATACCAATGAAGCCATTTTAGACAGAATCGTCAAAATAGAAGTGCCTTATTGTCTAGAACTTAATGAAGAAATTAAAATCTATGAAAAGATTCTTAAAAAATCTAATTTTAAAGCCCATATTGCTCCCCATACCATAGAGGTTGCTTCTATGTTTGCTATACTTAGCCGTCTTGCACCTTCTAACAAGGTAGACCCTATGACTAAATTAAAGATTTATAACGGAGAAGAAATCATTGAGAAAGGAACCACAAAAAGAATTGATGTTATGGAGCTGAAAGAAGAGGCAGGAAGAGAAGGCATGACAGGAATTTCTACTCGATTTATTATGAAGGCATTAGACAGCGCCCTCTCAGACTCGGAGCATAACTGTATTAATCCTTTAAGTGTGATGGATTGTTTAGTTAAAGAAGTAAAAGAAATGGTAGTATCGGAAGATTTAAAGAAAAAATATCTGGGATTTTTACAAGATAGCATCAAAAAGGAATACCATCAGATCCTTGAAAAAGAAGTGACAAAAGCCTTTATCCACGGATATAGGGAACAGGCACAGGACTTATTTAATAATTATTTAGACCATGCCGAAGCTTTCGTGAATAAAACCAAACTAAAAGACCCTAACACAGGAGAAGAATTAGAACCCGATGAAGAATTCCTGCATTCCATAGAACAGCAGCTGGGGATTACCCATAGTGCAGCAAAGGGCTTTAGGCAGGATGTAACTGCCTATATGTTTTCTGTATTAAGAAATGGCGGGAAAATTGATTATACCTGCTACGAACCTTTAAAAGAAGCCATAGAAAAGAAATTAACGGCGTCGGTCAGGGAGCTTTCCAGAATTATCACCAAATCCAAAGTAAGGGACCAGGAGCAAAGTGAAAAATACGATGCCATGGTAGAGGAAATGAAAAGGAATGGCTACTGCGACCACTGCTGCAATGTAATACTCAAATATGCGGCTAATAATCTTTGGAAAGATTAGGTGATAGTATGGCAATCTTTCGGGAGTTTCAAAAGCATGGTAGAGACCGGAGCGCAGAAGACAGACGGCGCCATAGAGAGTTGCTAGAAAAAAGCATTAAAGAAAATATAGGGGATATCATTTCAGAAGAAAGCATCATAGGCCAGGCCAAAAATAAAAAAATTAAAATTCCTATAAGGGGACTTAAGGAATATTATTTTAAATATGGCTCCAACCAAAAGGGCATAGGCTCAGGGAATGGCAGCGAGAAAAAAGGTGATCGCTACCATAGGGGGAAATTTAATGACGGAAATGGAGATCCTAATCAAGCGGGGAATGAAGAGGGAGAAGACATTTATGAAACAGAAATAACCATCGAAGATGCCATACAGTATTTGTTTGAAGATCTTGACCTACCTTATCTTTATAGAAAACAGTTTACTGAGATTCCATCTGATAGTTCAGGAAAGCGCTGGGGCATTCAAACCAAAGGCATTCCTCCGAGAATCTCTAAAAAGCATACGGTTATTGAGAAAATCAAAAGAAAAAAACAGATGCAGCGCAATCACACCATTGATGAAAATGAAAGATTTCCATTTCATAAGGATGATATCCGTTATTTTCGTATCCAGCCTAAAGTAAAAAGAGATTCCAACGCGGTTGTTATTTGTATTATGGATACCTCTGGTTCCATGGGTCAGACGAAGAAGTATCTGGCCAGGAGCTTTTATTTTCTTTTATACCAATTTGTACGGATCAAATATCTCCATGTGGAAGTGGTTTTTATTGCCCATACAACCGTGGCAAAAGAGGTTACAGAAGATGAATTTTTCCATAAAGGCGAATCCGGAGGAACCTATATCAGCAGCGGCTACCAAAAAGCATTAGAGATTATAAAAGAAAGATATAATCCGGAAGTGTGGAATATCTATGCTTTTCACTGCAGTGATGGGGATAACTGGGGGGAAGATAACCAAAGGGCCATAGAAAGTGCCATAGAACTCTGCAAAGTCTGCAATATGTTTGGATATGGGGAAATAAAGACCAGCACTTACACCAGTACGATTATGCATAAGTACATGGAAGAAATCAAAGAACCCAACTTTGCAATGGTTAAAATATCCAGGAAAGAAGAAGTATGGTCGGCCTTTGTAGAGCTTCTTAATATAGAAAAGAAAAATAGCCCGAAAGGGTGGTTGTCATGAACTATTCTTTAGAAGAACTAAAGTATTGGAATGAGAAAATAGAAAAAATCGCAGAAGAAAAAGGTTTGGATTTCTATCCCCAGGAATTTGAAATCATTAGCTTTGAAGATATGCTTTGCTACGAATCCTATGTAGGGATGCCATCTCACTATCCCCACTGGAGTTTTGGAAAGGCCTACGAAAAATTAAAAACTCTGTACCAGTACAATCTTACGGGACTTCCCTATGAAATGGTGATTAACTCAAACCCCTGCATTGCTTATTTAATGAAAGACAATACCTTAATCTTGCAGATTTTAACCATGGCCCATGTATATGCCCATAATGATTTTTTTAAAAACAACAGACTCTTTAAAGAAAATACCAATGCAACATTGGCAGTAGAAATGTTTAAGAACCATGCCAATAGAATCCGCTCCTATATACAAGATCCCAGTATCGGCTATGAGAAAGTAGAGCGTGTCTTGGATGCCGCCCATTCCATTCGCTATCAATGCAGTCTTTCTGAGAAGAAAAAAGAGGATGAAAAAGAGAAAAAGAAAGAATACGAGAGCCTGTTAGAATTTCTAATAGAGTATGGAGACGGGGAAGACTGGGAAAAAGATATCTTAAACATCGTCACGGAAGAAACAAGATATTTTATACCCCAGATGGAAACCAAAATCATGAATGAGGGATGGGCTAGCTGGTGGCATTATAATATCCTTAAAGAATTGGATTTAGACCATGGAAATCATATAGAATTTTTAAAAATCCACAACTCAGTGATTCGTCCTTCCATCGGCAGAATCAATCCATATTACATGGGATTTAAAATATGGGAGGATATCGCCAATCGATTTGAAGATTCACAGAAGATTTTTGAAGTAAGAGCCCTTGAAAGAGATTCATCCTTTATCAGAAGATACCTTACTTTCGAGCTTTGTAGAGAAATGAATCTCCTGGAATTTGAAGAACAGGACAGATATTATGTCATAACGGAAGTAGCGGATGAAGAAGGCTGGAGAAATATAAGAAATCACCTTGCAGACATTGTTGGCATGGGAAGTATACCAAAAGTCATTGTAAAGGATACCAAGAAAAGTGATAATACCCTTTTGCTCAAGCATCTCTTTGACGGAAGAGAATTGGAGGCTACCAATACCTTTGAGACCTTAAAATATATTGCCAGACTCTGGGGGGGAAAAGTTATATTGGAAACCACTATGAACAAATCCAAGAAAAAAATCCTCTGCAGCAGTGACGGTAAAATTTCCTTAGAATAAGTAGGGAAGTTGGTTCCCTACTTTTTTGTGTATTGAGGCTATTGACTTTTTTTGGGTGCTGATAATTCATAGAGCAGATAATGGGTTTCTTTCATTCCCAGGGATTGATAGGTATTCTTAGCGGTTTCGTTTTCTTTTTCAACATACAATCTAAGGCCGCAGATGGTATCATCCGAATCAACGATTGATTTTACATGATGAAATAATGCTGTATAAATGCCTTGTCTTCTGTAGTCCTTATGGACATAGACACTTTGTATCCACCAAAAGTCTCCGTTTCTCCAGTCGCTCCATTCTTTGGTAATCATCAACTGACCTACGACTTTTTCGTCTTTTTCGTATACAAAATAAATGCCTTTGGATTCGTCTGAGAGGACTTTTTGAACACCTTTATATAAAGTTTCTTTGTTTAATTCCAGGTCTTCGGTTTCTTTTGCCAAACAATAGTTAAATTCTGTAATAACAGCCGCATCTTTTATAGTAGCTTTTCTAATCATAAACTCGCTCCTTATGAGAAAACTCCAGCATCTGATAACCGCAGTACATGATACTGGGTGGACATGGGATAAGTTTTATTATACAATAACTATTGATATAACTCAAATTGACGGCTTGGATAAGGAAGGAAAAGACAATGGCATTTAATTTTTGTTCGATTACCAGCGGCAGCAGCGGAAACTGCCTTTATATAGGAACACCCAAAGTTAATGTATTGATTGATGCAGGCATCAGCGGAAAAAGAGTTCAGAATGGTTTAAACCAAATCAATGTGAACCCTAAGGATATTCATGGAATTTTCATTACCCATGAGCACAGCGATCATATAAAAGGAGTTGGTATTTTATCGAGGCGATTTGATATTCCCATCTTTGCAACAGCAAGTACTTGGAGAGCCATGGATGAAATGGAAAGCATAATAGGGAAAATAAAACCGGAACATCGCCAGGTGATTGAGAAGGATAAGGATTTTATGATAGAAGATCTGGTGATTCATCCTTATAGTACTCCCCATGATGCTGCTGATTCTGTAGGGTATACCTTTATTCATGGAGATAAGAAGATTAGTATTGCAACAGATTTAGGACATATGAACGACTATATAAAGAATCATATAAGAGAGTCCAATTTGATTTTATTAGAGTCCAACCATGATATCGATATGTTAAAAAGCGGCTCCTACCCTTATTATTTAAAGCGAAGAATACTGGGGGACAGGGGGCATCTATGCAACGAAATCGCCGGAAAGACCTTAGCTGAAATATTCCACGATAAGCTTAAAACGGTGATTTTAGGGCATTTAAGCAAGGAAAATAATTACCCCGACTTAGCTTATATGAGTGTAAGAAATGAACTTATTGAGGCAGGGATAGAAGTGGATAAGAGGTTTGAATTAACGGTAGCCAGTCGGGAGGAGATATCAAAACTTTTTGAAGTCTAGGCCTTAGGATGTACTTAAAAATTTTTATTCCTATGTATAAAATAATCATATTTGTTTCATAATTATTGACGAGGGTGATTAAATACAAGGAAGAAAGGAGTACCCCTATGGCAAAAAGTAAAAAAATTGACAAGGCTAGTCA
>JAAYMW010000087.1 GCA_012521175.1 Candidatus Epulonipiscium sp. | reverse complement strand
TAGGTGAAAATCATTTAGACAGAGAAGTTTTTTTGGCTTGTGGTTCTGATTTAATGAGTGATGTTCTTGCCTTTGTAAAAGAAAAAGTAATACTTTTGACAGGCCTTGTAAATCCCCAAGTTGTTCGAACAGCAGAGATGATGGATATTAAAGCAATCGTTTTTGTAAGAGGAAAGAAGGTTAGTCAGGATGTGCTTGAACTGGCAGAATCAAAAAATATGGTTATTTTAGCGACACAACATCCATTATATATTTCTTGCGGTTTATTATATAGCAATGGATTGACAGGGAAAGAACTAAAAGCGGAGGATAGTCATGAAGCTTAGTTTCAACGTTGATGGAGATGAATTTACTTTAGCGGGAGAGTCTTCCAGTCAAGTTAAAAAAGTGTTAAAGCAATTAGGGGTACCCTCTGAAGTTATTCGAAAGATTGCAATTGCAATGTATGAAGCCGAAATAAACATGGTTATTCATGCCAATGGAGGAACGATAGATGTAGATATTACTCCTGAAAAAGTATACATCGTTTTAAAAGATACTGGACCAGGAATTCCTGATATTGATTTGGCAATGCAAGAGGGCTATTCCACTGCGTCTGAAAAGGTTCGTGAATTAGGATTTGGTGCAGGCATGGGACTTCCCAATATGAAAAAATACAGTGATGGTTTAGAAATAACATCAGAAGTCGGCAAGGGGACAACGGTAGAGATTACAGTATACATTTAACTGAGAAATTCGGAGAAGGTGATTAAATGTGCGAATATTTACATTCTGTGACTCTTCAGGAGGAGAAGTGCAGGGGATGTACGGATTGTATCAAACGATGTCCAACAGAGGCCATAAGAGTAAGGAATGGTAAGGCAAAGATTATTAATGAAAGATGTATTGATTGTGGTTTATGCATAAGGGTATGTAGAAACCATGCTAAAAAAGCTGTAACCGATACCTTGGACAGCCTTTTGGAATTTAAATATAAAGTTGCGATACCTGCACCTACTTTATATTCGCAGTTTAAGGATATATTAGATGTCAATCTTATTTTAACTGGACTTAAAAAATTGGGATTTGATGAAGTTTATGAGGTTGCAAGGGGAGCTGAAATTGTAACAGCAGCTTCTAGAAAACTATTAGAAAATAAAACACTCCCTAAACCAATTATATCATCCGCATGTCCTGTAATCATACGTTTTATTCAAATAAGATTTCCAGAATTAATCAATCATATACTTCCAATCATTTCACCTATGGAAGTAGCAGCGAGAGAAGTTAAAGCCAATTTGGTTAAAAAGGGAATTAATGAAAAAGATATTGGGGTATTCTTTATAAGTCCTTGTGCAGCAAAAGTTACCAATGTTAGAAACCCTATAGGATTTGATCAATCTTCAGTTGATAAAGTACTTTCTATTAAAGATGTTTACATGAAACTTGTTCCAATCTTAAAAACCATTGATCGTGTAGAAACCCTAAGACAAAGTTCTAACAATGGAATAGGATGGGCTATATCTGGCGGTGAAGGAAAATTTTTAGGAATTGAAAATTATATAGCTGTTGATGGCATAGAAAATGTGAATAAAATTCTGGAAAAAGTAGAAAATGGAAAACTTAAAGATGTTGATTTCATTGAAGGATTGGCTTGCCACGGAGGATGTTTGGGTGGACCATTGACTGTAGAAAACAGCTTTGTTGCCAAAAATCATCTTGAGAAAATATTACGTTATTCAGTGAAAGTAAAAAAACAAGATAATCAAGATATGATCAACAGTGATTTAAATTTGACTTGGAGCAATCCTATTATTTCAAAGCCAGTAATGACATTGGATCAGGATATGGAAAAAGCAATAAAAAAGTTAGAAGAACTAGAACGCATATATGATAGCCTTCCGCAAATTGACTGTGGTTCCTGCGGGGCGCCTAATTGCAGAGCTTTAGCTGAAGATATTGTAAGAGATAATGCTAACATAGAAGACTGCATTTTTATGCTACGACAAAAAGTTAGGGAAATGGCAGAAGATATGGTTAATCTTTCGCGCAAGTTGCCTCCGGCTTTTAGAAAAAATGATGATTAGGAAGTGATCACATGTTAGTTAGAGAGTTAAAGGAAACCTTGGGACTTACTATTGTTGCAGGGGAAAATGGAGTGGATAAAGAAATTACAGCTGGTTATGTAGGAGATTTATTAAGCTGGGTGATGGCAAATGCTAAACCAGGGGCTGTTTGGATTACGATTCAAAGTCATGTCAACATTATAGCAGTTGCTTCGTTATTAAATTTATCTTGTATTATTGTAGCAGAAGGCGCTCACATAGACAAAGATACTATCGAAAAGGCTAATGAAGAAGACATTACCGTGTTCTCTTCAGAGATGAATGCATATGAACTTGTAAAAAAACTAACCGAAATAGGAATCGATTAAAAATGAAGTATGCTTATGATTTTCATATTCATACTGCTCTTTCTCCCTGTGGTGATAACGATATGACTCCCAATAATATCGTTAATATGGCGTTATTAAAGGAATTGGATATTATTGCGATTACAGACCATAATTCCTGTGAAAACGCTGCTGCAGTCATGAAAGTGGCGGAGGGAAGCGATCTTATTGTTATCCCCGGGATGGAGATTGAAACTTCTGAAGAAATACACATGGTTTGTCTGTTTCCAGATATTATTTCAGCGTATCAGATGCAAGAAATTGTCTATGAACATTTGCCGCCATTAGAAAATAGAGTTAGTATCTTTGGAGAACAATTAATACTTAATGACCAAGATGACATTATAGGAGAAAATAAAAGATTGCTTTTAACTGCAACCTCATTAAGTATTTATGATGTGGTAAAGTATGCAAGACAATTTAATGGTGTTGCTATTCCTGCACATATTGATCGTTCATCTTACAGTGTTTTGTCGAACTTAGGATGGATTCCTGAAGACTTAGATGTTCATACTCTTGAAGTTTCTAAAAATGTAGATTTAGAAAAAGCCAAATTAAAGTACAGCCAATATAACGTGATCAGATCCTCAGATGCCCATTATTTACAGGATATTTTTGAAAGAGAGCAATTTTTAGAATTAGAATCAAAAACTATCAGTCAAGTTATTAAATTATTATTATGAAGAGTTTGTACTTTTATAAAGATTTATGTTATAATATTGACAAAGAAGTTGAAAGTATGCTAATTTTTTATTATGCGCCAATGCTATGTTTTTGTTATGTGAATCATTTCGATTTCTTTAGGAATTCGAAATTTGATTAAATTTATTTATTTCTATATACTTGAAGGGGGAAAAAAAATGGCTAATTGTGCAAATTGTACAAATGAATTGTCTGAACGCGGGTTCCGTGAACTAGAACAATTTATTAACGAACTAAGCGAAAAAAATGGAGCTCTGATATCTGTATTGCATAAGGCTCAAGAAATTTTTGGATATCTTCCAAAGGAAGTACAGCAGTTTGTTGCTAAAAAGTTAAACATACCTGTATCCAAAGTATATGGTGTTGTTAGTTTCTATTCATTTTTTACCATGATTCCTAAAGGAAAAAATCCTATCTCTGTTTGCATGGGTACAGCATGTTATGTAAGAGGCGCTGATAAAGTTTTAGATGAATTTAAAAGAGCATTAAATATAGAAGTAGGAGAAACAACATCCGATGGTAATTTCTCTCTTGATGCACTGCGTTGTGTAGGAGCATGTGGACTCGCTCCTGTTGTTTTAGTGGGAGAAAAGGTATATGGTCGGGTAACTCCAGATCAAGTGAAATCCATTTTAAAAGAATACGAATAGATCATAGGGGAGGGACTGTCATGGCTAAAATAAAATCCTTAGAGGAATTAAAAAAATTAAGGGAACAAGTTAAAGCAAAAGTCGATTTAAGAGAAAAAGGCGACAACATGGAAAAATTAGTTCAGATCCGTGTGGCAATGGCAACCTGTGGAATCGCGTCAGGAGCTAGAGAAGTTATGAATGCATTAGTTGATATCGTTAGTAATGAAAAATTAGATAATGTAGTGATCTCTCAAACGGGTTGTGTGGGATATTGTTATGCAGAACCTACAATAGAAGTTACTATTCCTGGAGAAGAACCGGTGGTATTTGGAAATGTAACTGTTGAAAGAGCTAAGGAAATAGTAGATAAATATGTGAAAAATGGCGAATTGTTAGATGGAATCATACCTGTCACTCATAAAACAGTGGATGAGTAATTGTAAAAGGAGGCTTTCATAATGTCCAAATATAAGATGCATGTATTGGTTTGCGGTGGAACAGGATGTATTTCTTCTAATTCCACACAGATCGTTGAAAATATTCAAGCTTTATTAAAAGAAAATGGAATGGAAAACGATGTACAAGTTTTGAAGACAGGATGTTTTGGTTTCTGCGAAAAAGGGCCAATCGTGAAAATTCTTCCAGATAATACTTTCTATGTACAAGTTAAACCTGAAGATGCTGAAGTTATTGTTAAAGAACATTTAATTAAAGGAAGAAAAGTCGATAAATTATTATATAAAGAACCAGCTACAGAACAATCCATTGAAGACTCTAAACATATGGATTTCTACAAAAAGCAAATGAGAATTGCTCTTAGAAACTGTGGATTTATTGACCCTGATAACATTGAAGAATATATAGCAAGAGATGGTTATCAAGCTTTAGGAAAAGCATTAACAGAGTTGACTCCGGAATCTGTTATTGAAGAAATGAAGAAATCTGGATTAAGAGGAAGAGGCGGCGGTGGATTCCCAACTGGGCTTAAATGGGAGTTTGCGCGTAAAAATCAAGCCGACCAAAAATATGTTGTTTGTAATGCCGATGAAGGGGACCCAGGTGCATTTATGGATCGTTCTATCTTGGAGGGAGACCCTCATTCTGTAGTAGAAGCTATGGCAATCTGTGGTTATGCGATAGGTGCGTCAAAAGGATTAGTTTATATCCGTGCTGAATATCCATTGGCTGTAGGACGTCTTAAAAAAGCTATTGAAGATGCAAGAGCATATGGATTACTTGGAAATGACATTTTAGGTTCAGGCTTTGATTTTGATATTGAAATCAAATATGGTGCAGGTGCTTTTGTGTGTGGTGAAGAAACCGCTCTTATTCATTCCATGGAAGGAGAAAGAGGAGAACCTACAACAAAACCACCTTTCCCAGCAGAATCTGGTTACTGGGGTAAACCCACAAACGTTAATAACGTAGAAACCTTTGCGAATGTTCCTGTTATTTTATTAAAAGGTGCTGATTGGTTCAGTTCAATTGGTACTGAAAAATCAAAAGGAACCAAGGTATTCGCATTAGCTGGTAAAGTAAATAACGTTGGATTAATCGAAGTCCCTATGGGAACAACACTTAGAGAAGTTATTTTTGATATCGGTGGAGGCATTAAAGGTGGTAAGAAATTTAAAGCCGTTCAAACCGGTGGTCCATCTGGCGGATGTTTAACGGAAAAAGATTTGGATACACCGATTGATTTTGATAACTTACTTGCAAAAGGTTCCATGATGGGATC
>JAAYMW010000218.1 GCA_012521175.1 Candidatus Epulonipiscium sp. | reverse complement strand
CCACTATTTCTTTGAATTTCAATGAAGCTTTGTGCCATGTGTTTTCTTCATCAACAATATGACCAATTACTAGTTCAAATGATTCATTTGATTCTTTTTGCTCTTTGGAAGTATCTGCAGACTCTGCTGGCTTATTACTTTCTGGTGCTGCATTGTTATTACTGGAAGCCCCTTTTCCACCAGAACATGCCGCTAACGAAAACATCATTCCAATTGCTAAAATAACTGCTAAAACTTTTTTCTTCATTTCTTTCCCTCCTAATAAAAATAAAATGCTTTAGATGTATAATTAATTTTATAAATAAGCACTGCTACATCTGTTTTGCAGCACTTTTTTAACCTTATCGTTATTGCACATAGCACTTTAATTTTGATTCAAAAAAACTCCTAAAATCTATACATACTTTTTAATCGTCGCTCTGACTGCACCAGTACTGCTGATCAACTCACTAAAATAGGATTCAACTAGCTCACCAAGTCCACATTCATACAAATTAACACCAAAAATGCTTTCATCTGAAAGAAGGGGTTGTAGTACTTTATGAATATCTACTTTATCTCCCAATTTAATATCCGCTACAATTGGGCATACCTTGTCAAGCATTGGGTCTGGACTTAGTTCAAACTTATTGCCTTGATCATCAATTCCCATAAGATAACGGCACCATCCTGCCAAAACAAGTGGAATACCTTTTAAACTCTTAACATCCAGGTCAGGACTTTTTACATATGCTTTAATGGTTTCTCCAAAGCGAATGGCAAGTTTCTGTGAGGTATCACACGCTATACGTTGAGGGGTATCCGGCATAAATGGATTCGGAATTCTTACATTAACCACTGTATCAATAAATTCCTTTGGATTAATAATTCCTGGATCTACTACTACCGGTAATCCTTCTACATAACCTACCCTTTCAACCAATCTTTTAAGATCTGGATCTTTCATTTCATCAGATATCTTGGTATAGGATAACAAACATCCAAATACTGCAAGTGTCGTATGTAATGGGTTTAAGCAAGTACAAACTTTCATTTTTTCAACCTTATCTACAATCTCTCGCTGGGTGAAAATCACACCACCTAAATCAATTGGAGGATGCCCATTGGGAAATGCATCTTCAATAACAAGGTATTCTGCTTCTTCTGCATTTACAAAGGGAGCGACATAAGTACTTTTAGAAGTAATAACAGGGTCCATATCTTCTAAACCATCATTTATTAAAATCTCTTTTACTTTATCATCTGGTCTGGGTGTAATTTTATCAATCATGGACCATGGGAAAGTCACTTTATCAGGATTGTCGACATATGCCTCAAATCCAGCATCCGCAACTCCATTTTGCACCCACCTACTTGCGATGGTAATCATGGCACTTTTCAGCTTATCTCCATTGTGGGAACAGTTATCCATACTAACCATAGCAATGGGCAGCTCGCCTGCTTTGTATCTTTCATATAATAGGGCAGCAACTTTTCCAAGATAGCTGGATACTTTTTGTGGACCCTCTTTTAAGTCTTCAGCTATTTCTGGAACAATCTCACCTTTTCCATTTACTAAACTGTAGCCCTTTTCCGTAATTGTAAAACTTGCCATTTGCAGGGACGGTTTTCTAAAAATTTCTTTCAATCTGTCAAAATCCTTTTTATTAGCAGAGTCTAATTTTAAGGATTCTAATACACTGCCGATCACTGTTTTATCGATAGAACCATCTCCGTTAAGCTTTACATAAATTCCTAAATTATCTTGCTTTTGATATGCTGCATCGATAATTTCATAATCATATCCTTCAGCAACAATCAACCCAACATCTGTTTTCCCTTCATTCAAGAGATTATTTAAAACATTGGCTTGAAATGCCCGAAAAATATTGCCCGCTCCGAAATGAATCCAATTGGGTCTTTCTTTTGTATTTGCTGAGATCATTTCAAGATCATACTTTGGAAGTTTATAGCCTTTCCATGCCTCTTTATTCTTAATAGATTCACGATTAAGCTTCATAATTGCTACTTCTTCCCTTCAATTTTATCCAAAATATCCCATATACCCAGAATATACATAACCCCAAGAGCGCGGTCATATAAACCATAACCTGGTCGACACTGTTCATTCCATATGTGACGACCATGATCAGGACGAATGTATCCCTTAAAGCCGCAATCGTGATATGCTTTCACAATGTCTAGAATACCAACATCTCCATCGCAATCACGATGGGATACCTCTGAAAAATCCCCATTTTCATAATGCTTCACATTTCTGATATGGGCGAAATAAATACGATCATGATGTTTACGAATAATATCTGCAATATTGTTGTTTGGGTTAGCCCCTAAGGAACCGGAACAAAGTGTCAGTCCATTGTATGGATCGTCCACCATAGATAAAAATTTTGAAATAGAAGCTTCGTCAACAAGCAATCGTGGCAATCCAAAAATATCCCATGGCGGATCATCCTGATGAATAGCCATTTTGATGTCACATTCATGGCAAGTAGGCATAATTGCTTCAAGGAAATATTTTAAGTTCTCCCAAAGCTTTTCTTTGGTAACTGGTTTATAGGCTTCAAATAATTCTTGAAGTTTAGCCATACGTTCTGGTTCCCAGCCTGGCATGGTATACCCTTTACATTCTTTAAGAATATATTCTGCCATTTCCATTGGATCTTCTTTAATTAAATTCTTTTCATAAAACAAAGCAGTGGAACCATCCGGAAGCTTATGGTGCAAATCTGTACGGGTCCAATCAAATACTGGCATAAAGTTGTAACAAACAACCTTAACACCAAACTTTGCCAGATTGCGCAAAGTGGTTTTGTAGTTTTCAATGTACTGATCTCTTGAAGGCAATCCTATCTTAATATCATCATGTACATTTACAGATTCTACAACATCCATGTTGAATCCATATTGATCCAATTGTTTTTTAACTTCTGCAATCTCTTCCTCGTACCAGATTTCACCCGGTTGCTTGTGATGAAGTGCCCAAACAATTCCTGTTACTCCCGGAATTTGTTTGATCTGTTCCAGTGTTACTGAGTCATTGCCTTCTCCATACCATCGGAATGTCATCTGCATATCGCACTGTTACAATCTACTTACTAATAACTTTAGTAAATCTGTAACACTTTCACCTGCCTTTCACATTTTACTAGCTAAATACTTTTTAAAACTTTACTCTACCTTCATTAAATCCTGTAGAAGATCTTTTTGGTGTTCCCTTTAAGTCACTTCTTGAAATTCCTATAGCTATCCATACTTGTTTAGCTTTGATTTGAAATAATGAACAGTTTTTTATCTAAAAATCAAATACTTCTTACCTCTCGCTTAATTCAAAGTATTTGAAAGTCTAAAACACTTTTTACAATGGTTAAGCCTATGCCGCTTTCCGTAGTTTATGCCTGCTCTGATCTCTTCTATAAAATCTTTCAAAAGCAAAAGGCAAATATACCATTATCATTTTTGCATCTTTCCTGCATATATTGAAATACATAGCACATTTTATCTGTTTTTGGAGCGCCATATTTGGAGGTGGCAAAGTGAACAGGTACCATAAAACTAAAAAAGAATTGATTCAAGACATTGAAGCCATGGAGAAAGAAATTGAGAAATTAAAAAAAACTCACGAGAATCTTCAAACTTTATTCAATACAGCTCCTATCGGTCTTTCCATTGTGAACGAAGAAGGATTGTATGAATATGTTAATGAATTTTACTGTAAATTATATGGATATACTCCAGAAGAATTAATAGGGAAGCATTTTTCCATGGTCATACCTTCTGAAAACAAAGCTGCGCTGATTGAGCAACATAAAGCATTTATGATGAATCGTATCACTACTACAAACGAATTCAAAGTCATCAATAAAAAACAAGAACAGTTTACTGTGATTGTTACCTCTGTTTATTTTACAGACTCCAATGCATTACCTAAAAAAGCATCTTATGTTGTTGATATTACTGAACAAAAAAAGATAGAAGAAATTTTTCGCTATCAAGCCTATCATGACAGTCTTACCGGATTGCCTAACCGAAAATATTTTATGGAGAGTTTAAATGCCGCCCGTGAAAAATGCTCCAAATGTAATCATATGCTTGCAGTCATGTTTCTTGATTTAGATAGATTCAAAAATATAAATGATGTATTAGGCCATTCAGCAGGAGACTTACTGATTCAGTCCGTTGCTGAACGGTTAAGAAAATCCCTGGACGAAACTTATGTCTTATCTCGTTTTGGTGGTGATGAATTCGTTATTCTGCTTCCAGAAGTATATTACATTGACATCATTATAAAAACTGCTGAAAAAATTATTAAACTTTTTGAACTCCCATTCATTATTCATGGCAAAGAATTGTTTATCACAACCAGTATGGGAATAGGAATCTACCCCTATGATGGCACAGAT
>JAAYMW010000086.1 GCA_012521175.1 Candidatus Epulonipiscium sp. | reverse complement strand
TCGCTCGCATCAAATACCAATGGACTGTTTTATTAACAATATCATCCCTTCCCTGAAAGGTATACTGACTATGTCCAATGTATTTTACGATTTTTGCAGAAACAGAAGTCTCTTCTGCCACTTCTCTTAATGCCGTCTCTCGATGCATCTCACCTGGTTCTACCGTTCCTTTCGGAAGAACCCAACCGACATATTTATGTTTATAATTTTTATACAATAATAGAATTTTACCTCTATGAATCACAACACCTCCACAGCTTATGGCTTCTATCATTCTTATTCCTCCTGACACAATATTCAAATTTTACACAAGAAAAGAAAGTACATGTCAATTTATGTACAAATATGAAATGAGTATACATCTTTTTTCTATTTTTTTCAACCTGCAGTATTCGAATTCATTGTAAAAAAAGATACTTTCGCATCTTCTTATCTATTCCTGTGGCTTAAAAGGCGAACTTTGTACATGTATTTTGATCTTTCTCATTCCTTGTATCCATAAGTACAAAACAAAAGGAACAAATAAGAGCATAAGCATCGGAATTTTGGCAAGAAGAATAAAATCATATATACCATGTAAGAACCAAGGGACTAAATAAGTTTTAATAAGCATGGATTTTCTCTGATTGGATTCAAATTTAGCAATAGCATAATAGTATCCCATCGTTATACCAAATAATGCATGACCAGGTACCGAAAATACTGCTCTGGCTAATCCCGTTTCATAACCACCTAAGTAAGGATTAAATACATATAAAATATTTTCTATTCCTGCAAATCCTAAGGAAATAAATACTGAATATACAATACCGTCAACAGGCTCATTAAAATTTCTATTTCTCCAGACTAAAAAATATAAAACGATAAATTTAAAAAATTCTTCAGTACCGGCAGCAACAATAAAAGCTGTATATAATGCTTCTTTAATTACACTCTTGATAGGAGTAAAGGTTGATAAAAACATTTCTACCCCCATAATTGGAGCGGCAATAATTAAACCAAAAAGTAGACCTAAAAATAAGAGGTTAACAGGCTCTTTCTCATACTTATCTCTTATATAAATATATATAGAAACAATAAATACAGGAGCTAAAGCCACTTGTAACAAAGTTGCCACTCTAAAGCCACCTACCTTTATTGATTTAGGACTTTTTGAAACAATTGACGCGCAATGGGTCCTGCTACTTGTCCCCCTGAACCTCCATTTTCAATAATTACTGCTACAACAGCTTTAGGCTTTTCTGTAGGAGCAAAACCGACAAACCAAGCATGATCCTTGCCTGAAGCATTTTGTGCTGTTCCCGTTTTACCACTCACTGAAATATTGGATATCTTTGCTTGAGTACCTGTTCCTTTGTTGACTACATCTGTCATCATCTTTGAAAGTTGACTGGCAATTTCCGGTTTAAATAATGTATCATAACTTTGTGGTATTCTTTTATATTTTATTTTTCCATAGTTTGTTTCCACATGGTCAATAATATACGGCTGCATTAAAATTCCACCATTAGCAATGGCAGAAGTAATCATTGCCATATGCAAAGGAGATACTAAAGTTTTTCCCTGGCCAATCGCTGTTTCAACTATTTCTCTATTCTTTGAATCTTTTGTGGTGCGAAATTGACTTTTTGAATATTCCAACCCGTAGGGTAAATTTCGATTAAATAAAAGTCTTTCCGCTATTTTACTTAACTGTTCTCCTCCTGCTTCGATTCCCAAAGTTGCAAATCCCGTATTGCATGAAAGATAAAAAGCACTTTCCAAATCAACTTCTCCATGGGCACTGGAGTTAAAACAACGGATTAAATTTTCATCAAAAATATCTTCACCAGTACAATTGTAATGAAATTCCTTCCAATCCTCATTCTTTTCCATTACAGCTGCGCTTGTAATGATTTTAAAAATCGAACCTGGAGGATAAAGGCCTTGGGTAGCTCTGTTGATAAGGGGGCTATTTTCTTCGTCTTTGTTTAATTGTTCCCATGTCTTGTTCAATTGATTAGGATCAAAATCTGGATAAGAAACCATAGCAAGAATCTTCCCGGTAGAAGGCTCCATAACAACGATGGCTCCTTTTCTTCCATTGAGGAGCTTTCTGGCTGTATGTTGAAGCTCCGCATCCATAGTTAGTACAACATGATTCCCTTGATAATCATCCCCTGAAAACATCCGATTGATTGTCTGCATCATTTTATTGCTTACTTCTAATAGTTGGAAGTTACTAAATGCCTCAATTCCAGTTTTCCCTTTCTGAACAAAACCTACAACATGAGCAAAGTCTCTTCCTTTTGGATATTCTCTAATCCATTTGTCTCCATCTTTCTTTGTTCTCGCCAATACTATACCCTTACTATCTCTTATTTCTCCTCTTATTATATTTTTTTCAAGGGCTCCTAATCTAGGATTATAAGCATTAATAATAACAGATGAACTATCGAATATTAAAAATTTAATTAAATATAGAATAAGTGACAAAAACATAGCTACGTATAGCCAAAAGATCTTTTTTATATCTTTTCTAAGTTGATTCAAATTATCCCTCCGCTTCTTCTTTCATTTCATAAAAACTCTGTATCCATTGAAGGATTCCGATAATTAAAATGCTGGTAACAACAGAACTTCCTCCAAAACTTATGAAAGGAAGTGTAACCCCTGTTAAAGGTATAAATTTAATAACTCCTCCAATAATTAAAAATGTTTGGATGGCAATTAAATTCGTTGCTCCAGCTGCCAGAAGGGAATAAAAAACTCTATTGCATCTAAGGGCAATCATAATTCCACGAAAAACGATTATCAAAAATATTATAATAATCCCTGTTCCGAATAAATTGCCGAATTCTTCGCATATAGCAGAAAAAATAAAATCAGTTGTTACTACTGGTATATACTTAGAATATCCTCTTGTTAATCCACTACCCATCCAACCCCATGTCCCGATTGCAAATAGGGACTGAGTGATCTGGTATCCTTTCGTATCAATTGCTTTCCAGGGATTTAACCATACTTCTACTCGAACTCTGACATGGCTAAATAATTTATAGGCAACCATAGAAGCAATCGATGCTCCGCCCAGGCCTCCAAAGAAAAATAAATAACTGGAAGTGCTAAGATAAAGTAATATTAAAAACGTAAGAAAATAGATTAAAGCTCCTCCTAAATCTTTTTGGAGAACAAGGACAAGAATGTATCCACCACTCATGATTGATGGCAATATAAGATCTTTTATAGAATGATATTTTCTAAGAGAACAGGCTAAATAAAATATAAATAAAAATTTTACAATTTCAGATGGCTGAAAACTGAATCCTCCTAAATTAATCCAGTTTCTGGCTCCAAATTGTTCTTCCCCGAATAAAAAAGGGGATAATAGGAAAAGCCATCCACTTACCAAGTATACGATTTCAAATTTCTCAAATCTGGGTATAATTTTAAAAATAAATGGAATAAACAGCATAACAATCATGCCCACAATATACCTGATGATTTGACTCTGCGCTGTTTCCGGATCTAGTCTTTGCAAAATGATTAATCCTACATCCATTAAAAAAACCATACAGTTCCAAAGTACTGGATCTGATTTTTTATAAATAAGAAAAGTCAAAATCATAAAACCTACAAGAAATATAAGGCCTAAAGCACCAAGCTTCGCTATTTGTTGTAGTTCCACTACATCTTTAGAATTTAACATTAAAATAATAAATCCCAAGATATGAAGCAGGATAACAAATCCTCTCTGTATAAAAACTTTACTTGTGTATGCCTCGATATCTTTTTTTCTCTCAAAAAGTACAGCCTTATACCCTGACCATATAAACATAAATATAATGAATAGAAATGCATATCTGGAAATCAATATACAAATTTCAACAATTGATTCTTTCAGCATATTTTCACCTACTCTACGCCTCTAAAAAAGTGTCCCTTCGTATATTCTTGCCCTTTTATTTTTGGAAATGCTGATTTTTTACACTCTCCATAACTTTCTATAATCTTTTTTATTTCTTCTGTTGATTCAAATACAAAATCTAGTCTTATAAAATCAATATCAAGAGATGCTAACTTGTCTAATTCATTTAAAAGCAGAATAGGCTTACCGTTATAAATAACAGCGATACAAGAAGAGCAGTCTTGCATAATAGGAAATACTTCTCCTTTGCGATCAATGAGCTTGTACGACTTTTGATCATTCCTGTTTTTACAATAGCCTTGATGCAATTTATCGCCTACGGTATTGCCTATAATACATTGTTGGGTTGTCATTAAAGGTAAATAGCCATATCCAATAATCTCCATTCCAGTTCCTCTAAATTGTTTTAATTCTTCATAGTTTAATTCTGGAGAAAGAATGATTCCTTCTACACCGCATTGCATCCAAAACTGAGCGGTTAATGGATTAAAAATATTAAAAGTATAATCCATAACTCTTTTTTTACAAGTATCCTTGAGTATATAAGCTTGTCCATAGGTTCTGATTAAATAACCGTCTATTAATGTATTTTCTAAATTGTACCATGTTTTTTTCTTTTTGTAATTTACATCTATTCGTGGTAATGCTACAAAAAATTCTATATCTTCTTTATGACAATCTTTGGCAGCCTTTTCTATTTCTTCTATTGAATATTGATTAGATTCAAGATATATTCTCTTAACTTTTGGATGAAAAGCTACCTCTAGTTGATGAATTCCTCTTATTAATATTGAAAGATTTTTTTCTTTTACATTATGGGCTTTTTCCGTCTCATACAAAATATCATCCATGTATTTAATATTTACGGAATTTCGCCTTGTATTGTTTATAATGCTTTTTTCTAATTCTTCTACACCTTTTCTTCTAATAGCATTTAGTTCCCCGATAGGCAAATATCCGTCTTCATCCATATCAACAGTTAAGGATTCTATGACAAAAGGTGTGCTGCCAGTTTTTAATATTTGTAATTTCAATCTATCTTCTGTTAGTGCCTGATTTTGTGCTTCCTGTACGACGTCTCCCTCTGCTTCAATAAAATTGCCTTTGTTATCCCAGAGCTGAAGAATGATGGGCATATGTTTCTTAAACTGAATATGTCCATAGATTGAACTCTTTCGTACATCTTTTTCATAAGTTTTTTGAATCGCATCAAGAAGAGGTTTATCCTTTGTTTTATATACTAAATCACCTTTCTGAACGGGATCTTTAATAGAAATAGTAATTTGTTCTCCTGCTTTACTAGATTTAGAAATAGCAACTCCTGTATTTTCATTTTCTTTTCTCCATATTTCTATACCATCTCCGGGCTCCAGTGGTTCAACCGTATCAATAACACATTTCTTCGTTCTGGAGTTATATTGAACCACTTTCCCTGCATATATCCCCCAATGCTTTGGGCTCTCAAAACTCATCATGTTTCTGCCGCTATGTTGAAACAAATACCCTTTTGAAAAACCACCTCTGTTAAAAATTTGAGCCAGATTCTTGATATCATGATGCTCTACAGAATAATCCTTTTGTTCTAAAAAATATTGATCAATATATTTTCTGTAAGTACTTACTACTGAGGCGATATATTCCGGTCTCTTCATTCTGCCTTCTATCTTAAATGAAGCAATCCCACTTTCTATCAGTTGAGGAATATACTCTAGGGTTTGTATATCCTTAGGACTAAGAAGATATCCAGAAGCAATCTTTTTATTATCCGCATCAACCAGGCTATAAGGAAGTCTGCAGGGCTGAGCACATCGCCCTCTGTTTCCGCTTCTTCCTCCAATCATACTACTCATCAAACATTGACCGGAATAACTAAAACACAATGCCCCATGAACAAAGACCTCTATATCCATATCTGTATTTTTTGTAATATAGGCAATTTCTTCAAGAGACATCTCCCTGCTTAAAACAACTCTTTCAAACCCTAATTCCTCTAAAAATTTTACACCATTTAAATCGTGGATGGTCATTTGGGTACTCCCGTGAAGTTCAATATCAGGAAAGAGCTTTCTAATCTTTACAGCAGTTCCAAGGTCTTGGACGATAAAGGCATCTGCTCCTAAAATATACAATTGATTTAGAAACTCAAATAGAGTTTCCAATTCTTTTTGTTTATACAAAGTATTTACTGTTACATACACTCTTACATTCCTAAGATGGCAGTAATCAATAACTTCTTTCATTTCTTCTATTGAGAAATTTCCTGCATATTGTCTTGCACTAAATGCTTTACCTCCTAAATATACTGCATCACAACCGTTACTTACAGCAGCAATGAGGCTTTCTTTGTTTCCAACAGGCGCAAGAAGCTCGATATTTTTTTTATTCATTGTAGCGTATCCTTTCTTAAATAATAATCGAAATATAGAAAAGGGGATGTAATAAACATACTATTACTCCCCTCTAAAATCAATCATATTTATTTAATAATATTAGTTATCGTCTGAAAGGCTCTTATTTTTTAAGCCTGAATCAAATATATTAATATATTCCTCTAATTCCATTTTGCTTCGCATAATTTCTAATTGAATCTCATCTATTTTATCCTTTAATGCAATGTTTTCCTGTTGTATATTGCCCAATTCATTCTGATAAATGTCTAATTGCTTGTCCTTTTCTTCCAATTGCTTTTTCAGCGCTTCTATGTCATCGAAAGCATCTTTTAACGCTTCTTTTGTCTTAAATAAATCATCGGCCACATTTATTGAAGTCAAAATAGCAATCATATTGGTACTTAACTTTCTAGAAGATTCAGCTTTTCTTACTTCATTCATTTTCTTATCAATATATAAAGCAACTCGTTGAAGATATTCTTGACTTTCTTCTCCAACTAATGTATAGACTCTTCCTCCTATTATGACTTCAATTTTATTTTTTTCTCCCATATGTGACCGCCCCTTAGTTCATTTAAGAGTATTAACTTTATTATATCATATTGCTAAAATTAAACAACCACAATTATTCTCCTACGTTGGTTAAATACTTTTCTGATATTAAATGGATTAGCCTTTTTATTGCTATTGTTTCAGCCATCAACGTCAAGACAAGCATAAAAGCAGAAACAACATCCTTTTCTTCATTTGAAAC
>JAAYMW010000085.1 GCA_012521175.1 Candidatus Epulonipiscium sp. | reverse complement strand
TAGAAATACTGACTTGAAGGCTTTTGATATAGGAAACAAAGTAGGTTATACGGAAGGCCATTATTTTAGTTATGTATTTAAAAAAATTACAGGATTAACGCCAACGGAGTATAGAAATGGAAAAGTTTAAAAGTATTAAATTCCTTATGATCATATACTTTACAACCATCATAACCATAGGAATGATTTTTGTTGCTGTTGTATTCTACGAAAAATTTAAGAGTACAGCCCAAGATTATGCAATTAAGTCAGTAGATCAATTAACTACGCAGGTGAAGCACACTTTAGACAACTATACAAGGAATATGATGGATGTTTCTAATACCCTTTATTATAAGATCATAAAAAATCAAAATATAGTGAATAATAACTTTTCAACTGAAATGAATGTTATTCAGACTACTAATAATAATATAGCGACTTTAGCAATATTTACGGAGAGTGGAGAATTGATTGCTGCAAGTAAAAATGTTATCTTGCGGGATGAAGTGGATGTTACACAACTGGATTGGTTTGAACGGGCCATTGACAAACCGGAAAACACACATTTTTCCAGTGCCCATAGGCAAAATCTGTTTAAAGACTATGACCCTTGGGTAGTTTCTCTTTCAAAGGTAATCTCGCTTAATGAAGATGGCAGAATTATTCGGGGAGTACTTTTAGTAGATATGAATTTAACAGGAATAGAAGCTATATGTGAGCCTATTACAGAGGGAGACATCGGGGATGTGTATATTATAGCACCTGATGGAGGGGTGATATACGCTGAAGAAAATTATTCCTTGCTCAATGAATATAAGACGCAGGTAGACAACCTGGTAGACGGTATTTATCTTTTGGATAAAGAACAAAGACTTCTTAGCATTAAAACTGCGGGGTATACGGGGTGGAAGATTATCGGCGTTTGGCAACTGAACAAAGTACTTATGAATTATGGGGAAATTAGAGACTTTCTTATGGTCATTATTTTAGTCGTTTTAGTCATGTGTATTTTGGGAACCTTTTATATTTCTAATCGATTATCCGCGCCTTTATATAAATTACAAAAATCCATGAAATTAGTAGAACAAGGGAATTTTGATATACGCATCGAAGAAGGCGGAGAATATGTAGTTCGGGAATTATCGAAGACTTTTAATAAAATGGTAGTGCGCACTCGAGAACTTATGGATGAAATTGTAAAAGAACAAGATGATAAAAGAAAAAAAGAGTTAGATGTTCTGCAGTCTCAAATAAATCCTCATTTTTTATATAATACTTTAGATTCAATTATATGGCTGGTTGAAGATGAGCGAATCACCGAGGCAACTCAAATGATCACTGCTCTGTCTCGATTTTTCAGGATAGGAATCAGTTCAGGGAGAATTGTCATTACGGTTAGAGAAGAATTAGAACATGCCAGAAATTATTTGGCCATTCAAAAAATAAGATATAAAAACAAGTTTGATTATAAAATAGAAGCAGATCCAAGAACGTTGGAAGCAAAGACGATAAAACTTATCCTTCAACCGCTTATAGAAAATGCACTTTATCATGGCATAGAATATATACAACATAAAGGAGAAATACTCATAGAAGCTTATATAGAAGACAATAATTTAATATATAAGATACGAGACAATGGTGTAGGCATGACGGAAGAGACCAAAAATAGAATTTTTGATGATGACTATCAAGTTAAAACAAAAGGCTCGGGAGTAGGCGTAAAAAATGTTAACCAGCGTATTAAGCTATATTATGGGCCAGATTACGGCATGAGAATAGAAAGTGAGCTGGAAGAAGGAACGACAGTGTATATAAAAATGCCATTGCGCTATGAGTAGGGGGGATTCGATGCGGAAGTATACTAAGAAAAGTAGTATGCTGATGATAGTTTCTTTAATGATTATGTTATTCAGTGGTTGTACTGGGGATAAATATTCAAATGCAAATCAGAGGGGAAAAAAAGATTTTAAAGTGGGAATGGTTCTTTATAATGCCGAGGATACCTTTATCAGTTATATAAGAGATATGGTAGATTATTATATAGAGCTATATGAAGATGAGGCAGGTGTCAATATAGAATTAGAGGTATTAGACAGTGCCAACAATCAAGCACTTCAGAATACCCAAATAGATCATTTTATTAAAAATGGTTATGATGTCATACTGGCGAATACCGTAGATAGAGAAGAGGCTTCAATGATTATTGATAAAGTACAAAAAGCAAAGATAGATACGATTTTCTTTAATAGAGAGCCGGTTCCTCAGGATATGAAAAAATGGAACAGAATCTATTATGTCGGTTCAAGTGCTGAAGAAGCTGGAAGAATGCAGGGGGAAATATTAGTAGATGCCATAAACAACGGATTGGAGCTGGATAAAAATAAGGACGGAAAGATTCAATATGTAATGATAGAAGGAGAATATGGGCATCAAGATGCTATTTTACGTACCTATCATTGTATAAAGGTTTTAGAAGAAAATGGGCTTAATATGGAAAATTTGGCGACAGATACGGGCAGATGGTTTAAAAAAGAAGCTAAAGAGAAGATGGAAAATTGGCTTGAAGAATTTGGTGATAAAATAGAGATTGTATTGGCAAATAATGATGAAATGGCCTTAGGAGCTATTGAAGCTATGAAAGCATATGACTATTTTAATGGGGATCAATGGATACCGGTTATAGGCGTAGATGGTGTGGATGAAGCGTTAGAGGCTATTGAAGCAGGAACAATGATAGGAACGATATTGAATGATTATGATGAACAGGCAAAATGTATAGTGTACAAATTATACCAATGTATAGGCGTTAACGACTTAAATATTAATATAAGTACACAAGAAAAAGATAATTATTTTTGGGTAAAGCATAAAAAAGTAACAAAAGAAAATGTAAACACAGTAAAAAAACATAACTCTATTCTTAAAAAATAATACCTGAGGGATTCGAAATCCCTTAGGTATTATTTTTATTTGATAAATATTTATAAAATCTAAGTAAAAAAGTTTATTCATTTTGTAAGAAATAACGATTAGAATTAAGTGTGTAGATTTCCAAAAGACATAGTAACCAAAAAATCAATTGGGAATCTAAAAAAATTAGAAAAAATTGAGGAGGGTATTAAATGAAGTTTAAAAAGTTATTAAGTGTATTACTTATGACAGGGATGGTAATGGGAGTAACAGCGTGTGGTTCCCAAAACAAAACAACAACAGAGACAGCAGACACAACACAAACAACAGAAACTGCTGAAACAACAGAATCAACTTCGGGGGATTTACCACTTATCGGTGTAACAATTTACAAATATGACGATAACTTTATGTCTTATACAAGGATGGCTATTGAAGATGCAGCTAAGGGAAAAGCTGAACTTCTAATGAACGACTCACAAAATGACCAATCCAAACAAAATGACCAGGTAGATACAATGATCGCAAAAGGCGTTAAGGCTCTTGCAATTAACCTTGTTGACCCCGGTGCAGCAACAGCAATAGCAGAAAAAGCCAAAGCTGCAGGACTTCCAGTAATATTCTTTAACAACAGAGATTTCGCATCTAATTTCCAGTAAAGCTTTTTTCTTTATAGGAAATTAGATTTTTTCTATTTTATTGAAATTTTGGAAGAGAAAAAGGCCGTAGGCCATGTATATAGATACACCTTCCCCCT
>JAAYMW010000084.1 GCA_012521175.1 Candidatus Epulonipiscium sp. | reverse complement strand
GCAATGGAAATCAATTCGTTATCAACAGAGAAGCCACTTTTCTCTATTCATATAAATTGGATCCTAATGACGAAGATATGGAAAAAGCAGAAGCCAGACTAAATGAGTATCCCTATTTATTTTATAACCGTGAAATTCTGGGCTCCAAGGATTATATTACTTGTTCTGTATGCAACGCTAAATATCCATTTTCTTTTGGAACAGATCCAACTGAATCTAAGATGACAATCCTACAAAAAGCTATCCGCTCAGACCATACCCAAAATCCTCAATTCTTAGGCTAAATATTTTTTGGAACACAATAATTAATTTTCGTAGAATATCTAATTGAAGCTTAAAATCCTCTAAACTTTTTATAGAAAAGCTGTTGTTGTTTTCATTTTCTTTTTGAGTATTTTCTTTATATTTTTTATCCCGGCCTGTTTTGCCGTCGTTGGTTCTGTCTTTGCCTTTTTCTTCGTCTATTTTGTCGTCCTCTGGCGCTTCATCTTTTTCACCATCATCTTTGTCCTCTGTCCCACCATCCTTTTTATCTTCTTTTATAGGTTCTTTACCGACTTCCTCATTTTCTGTTTCTTCCTCTTCTTTTGGTTCTTTATCTGTTTCTTCATCTAATTCTTTATCTTCTTTATCTTCGTTTGGTTCCCCTACTTCATCGTCAATGTCATCAATCACTGTGTATACTTCACTTGAATTTCCCGCATGATCGCTGATTTTAAATTGATAGACATCATTTGTCCTAGCCGTATATACCATTTCGTAAACAGTTCCTGATACTGTTTTATTCGTCCCATTAGGAAGAGATATCTTAGATAGTCCACTTCCCCCTGCATCTTCCGCCGTAAGAAATATTAACAGCTCTTTATTGGTATCGTCCTTATTGCTTGTCCTTATACTCCCTTGAGGGGGCGTATTGTCTATATAGAAATACACTTGCCCAACATGAAAGCAAAACCCCCTATCGTCTTCTCCCCAAATATTTATGGTATGTTTTCCTTCTTCTAATCCTTTTGGCAAAACAACATGCCTTTTAAAATTTTTATCTTTTTTATCACGTAGAAACTCTAAAAGTATGTTTTCTTTTCCAGTATCAATATTATATTTAAGCGTAAAATGATTTCCTATGTCGTTTATCTCTCCTTCTAAAACAAGAACATTCTTAGCTGCAGAATAATAAATATCTTTTAAATCATTTAGAGTTGCTCTACTATTTTTATCCATAATCAATACTTTTGAGCCCGAATCAACTATAAATTTATTCCTGTTAATGTTTTTGTTAATCCTACTCAAATCCAGGATAGAATCCTCTAGTACATGAATATCAACCGCTACATCATTTTTAAACTCATGATTTACCCTTATATTGCCTTTAAACTGAAGTTCTATGGGAGAAATACCATGATTAATATTGATAGACTTAACTATCAGTTGATTATTTCCCGCATCAATATAGCGAACATTACTGACATATATATCAAAAATAGCATCTTTTACAGATAAGCTGCCATCTTCCCAAATAAAATTTCTAAAGACCCTATAAGTGCCTATGAGTTCTACAAAACCACCTTTAATCCTTACATCCCCTTCAAAAGCAATTCTCTTGTTCTCTGCTGTTTGCTTCCATAGTATATTGCCGCCTTTAATGAGTAGCTCATTTTTAATTCTAAATGTATTAGGAGAATTGGCAGTTACCGTTCCGGTATATTCCTCTTCAATTGTTAATGCTTTGATCTCTATCTTATCTTCTTTATTAATCTCTATATTTTTAGTACATCTTCCGTCTAAGACAACATTATCTCCGGATTGAGGAACTTTATTATTTGACCAATTCATTGGATTCATCCATCTGTTATCTTCTCCTTCTCCGTCCCAATAAACAGTATTTTCATTGGCCAAAACATTTGAACTCAGGAACATTAAAATAATTAAGGTTGAGGAGATAGCAATAAGTTTTTTAAGCATATTCATCCTTCCTTTAATTTGTATTGATTCTATTTTGAGTTATTAACATTAATATTGTAGAATATTCACTACAACAAAAATATTTTAAAAAATAAAAAAGATCGCCCCATTTTAGACGATCCATCACTTTATTTATTTTCAGTATTTTCCCAGTAGGATTTAAAGAACACAACGAATACTCCTACCATTAACCCGAGAACCAGTCCAATCGCTATATTAAGCATTTTATTCGGTGCTGTGGGTGCTTCTGGAACTGCTGCGGGAGTGGATACGATAATACTTGCCTTACCAATATCTGCAGCTACATTTTGTTCTGCTTCAT
>JAAYMW010000083.1 GCA_012521175.1 Candidatus Epulonipiscium sp. | reverse complement strand
TAGGACATGTAACAAAAGAAGGTTCTCTTGCAGGACCGCGGGTTTTAGAGCATATGGTTGATACAGTGCTTTATTTTGAAGGAGAAAGACATGCCACTTATCGTGTATTAAGAGCAGTTAAAAACCGTTTTGGATCTACTAACGAAATAGGTGTCTTTGAAATGCAGGATAAAGGACTTATGGAAGTACAAAATCCTTCTGAATTAATGTTGGCAGGGCGACCTCTAAATGTTCCTGGTTCCATCGTTACTTGTACTATGGAGGGCACAAGGCCAATGTTGGTGGAAGTACAGGCATTGGTCAGCTTCACAAATTTTGGGATGCCCAGAAGAACTGCCACAGGGATCGATTATAACAGGGTAGTACTGCTGATGGCGGTATTGGAAAAAAGGGTAGGAATGCAGCTCATAAGCTATGACAGTTACGTTAATTTAGCTGGAGGAATAAAGATTACTGAACCTGCGCTGGATCTTGGAATTATTGCGGCTATTGCATCCAGTTTTAAAGATCAAGTCATCGATCCTCATATGGTTGTCTTTGGAGAAGTAGGATTAACAGGAGAAGTAAGAGGAATCAGCATGGCAGAAAAAAGAATCATAGAATGTTCGAAGATGGGATTTAAATCCTGCGTGATTCCAAAAGCTAATCTAAAAGGCTTAAAATCTATTGATGGCATTAAGATTTACGGTGTGGAGAATGTAAATGAAGCATTACAAATCATTCTAAAATAAATACGGGCGAACATCGTTCGCCCGTAAATTATGCGTTTAAATAATTTTGTTATCAGAGAGCAGTCTTTATAAATTATTAAATTCTAAATAAACGATTTTATCTTAAAGTAAATTTACCTAACATTCGAACACGTTCTAACTCTTTAATCAGAATATCGTATAGATTCAAATCCAGAGTATTGCATAGGGATGCTAAATAGAATAAATTCCTTCCCATTTCTTTTTCTATAAAATCACGGCAGTTATCACATAACTTCCCATCTAAATGATCATCCATTAAAAGCTTTAAATCTTCTAAGGATAAATCAGAATCATCTTCCGGATATTTTTGTTTCTGACTATTGATTTGGATACAGCCACAATGGGTAACTGCTTTAACAATCGTTCGATTGACACGGGCACAAGAATCCTGGTATTTTGTAAGTTGATCCAGTATACTTTTATTTCTTACTAAAAGATTTTCTACTGTATATTGGAATTCATCTGTTATGGTATCACGAAGATCAGACATATAAGCCACTCCTTTTAAACAAGTTTTCAACTAATTCTATTATAGCATAACTTTATTTAAATAAGAAATATAAATTAAATTTAATCATTAGAAAGTATTGGGATAATTCGAAATTTTGTCGAAATAAATACAAATTTATCGAACAAAAAAGTTGTTGACATGTTTAGAGGTTTTATATATAATAAATTTCTGTCAGCGATTATAGGAAGCGTAATGCACAGATTACAAAAAAAGGAATATTTGAGTTGTTGACAAGCTTTTAAAAATATGATATGATATGTTTTGTCGTCAAAACGAAGTGTTTTGCGACAGTGCTCGATCTTTGAAAACTAAACAGCACAAACCAAGAAAACCCAATCAATTCCATTGATTGAAGGATAAAAAGCCAGAGTTTGGCAAGGATTTTAACATGAGAGTTTGATCCTGGCTCAGGATGAACGC
>JAAYMW010000082.1 GCA_012521175.1 Candidatus Epulonipiscium sp. | reverse complement strand
TTATCATATTGTGGCTGTAATCTTGTTTCTGTTTTATTTTGGTTGCATCAATAGGCTGTGTAAAAGACGGCCAACCGCATCCTGCATCGAATTTATCTCTGGATGAAAAAAGCGGGGTTCCAGTGATATTATCTACATAAATGCCTTCTTCAAAGTTATCATAATATTCATTCTGAAAAGGGGGTTCCGTGCCGTTTTCTTGAGTAACCTTATACTGAAGGTCAGTTAGTTTTTTCCTTAATTCCTCTTTATGGATTTGACTCATTTGATCACCTCATTTTTAGAATACCCAAGTTTTCTTAATTTTAGAACGCAAATCCAAAAATAAGGTTTTCTTTTTTAAAAAATATAGGATATTCTTTTTATATGGAATCTTGACGGTATCTGTGTATCCATCTTTTAATAAGTTCTTTAATAGAAAACTGATACTCCTCTTTTTTCCCTTTTTCTTTTAGGATTCTTGCCCTTTCGAGTTTTACTTCTTCATCTTCTTCATTGATTTTAAGCGCCTCGTCTATTGCATAACCTGCTTCATCCAGTTTGCGTTTCTTTCTATAGAGTCTCGCCAATGCCACCCATGCAGGAATATATTTAGTATTCTTTTCAAGGCTTTTTTGAACACAGTCCAGAGCTAATTCTTCTTTATTCCAAGCTTCATAAAGTTTGGCATATTCTAACCAATAGACTTCATTTCTAAAAGCATTTGTTACTTGTTCCAAATAATCTTCGGCAGTTTCAAAGTCTCTTCTTCTTATATAAATCCTTGCTAAACGAAGGAAACTGTCAAACGTATCTCCTTTTTGGATAGCTCTTTTATAAGACTCTATAGCTTCCGGTTCGCTTCCCTGATTTCTGTATAATTCTCCATAATAAAACCAAATCTTTTTGGAATCCTCTAGCTTTGCCGCTTGATTTAAGTATTTTGCACCCTGTTCGAAATTACCTTTAAGCATATATACTTCTGTAAGATTTAAGAGAATAGAGATATTATTTGGCTCCATTTCATTCGCTTTATTAAGAAAATAAGAAGCATCTTCATACCATCCCATACGCATACAGGCAACGCCCATATTGTTATAAAGCTTTCCATTCTCATCATATACGATGGCTTTTTTATACCATTTAATAGCTTCCTTCGGCTTATTCTGCCCCATAAAGTAATCTGCTTTTTCTTTACATTTTTCCCATTCTGCCTTGTTTTCCCACTTAAATATTTCTTTTCTTAGAATATCCAATTCCGATTCATAGAAATAATCAATCAGTCCAAGAAATTTAATATATTGGTCTGTAATGGAGGAATATTCATCTCTGATTTTTGCAATTTGACCACTGATAGAAGCAAGGCCTAATTCGAGCTTAATCCACTCTTCAAGCTTTCCCATAAGAAAGTCGTCAATAGACTGCTTCCAATAATGATAGCAGTGGTAGTACAACTCTTCTAAGGAGTATACTTTGATTTTTGTCATATAAAAATAGTATGGTCTCTCCGCTTTTTCAGGAGAGACGCTTAGTATCAATGAAGACATAAATTTTCACCTCTTATAGTCGAACCAACTCAGCAATACTTATTGCAATATTGTCTAAGATATCCGTAAACTTTTCTTGTAGATCATAGTATTTTCCCTCTGGTCTTGTTAATGGATCATAACTGTCAATGCTGATTTTGTCTTTTCTGGCCACAACATAGGTAGTGATATTGTTTTCTCTAAGCATAGCCGCAATTTCGGGAACATATTTACCTCCTTCAGTCGGCACATGGGGAGGCGCATCCGTAATAAGAATAAATATATTTTTGCCTCCTTCTTTATCGACTCTGGAGGTTTTTAGAAGTTCTATTCCTGTTTCTATGGCTTCCAGGGAGGATTCAGGAATATCCCCACCGTAGGTTCTTGGAATATTCTTAACTTGTCTTTGGAATTTCTCCACATCATTTGTAAAATTATAAACGCTCGGCTTTTCTTTTTCTCTTAAATCTCCAAACCCAATAAGACCAAGTTGAAAATCTATTCCCTTACTTCTTAGGATATTGGAAAATTCTATTGCTCGATCTTTAACCCCATTAATATAAGTATCCATACTTCCTGTGGTGTCGATGATAAATACAATATTCATCTTTTCTGATACAACTTTTTCTTCTTTCCTTGGAGGCGGCATCACCTTATCCCTGTCAAATTCTGCCCTTTCAGTTTTTCCTGTAGCTAAATCTTTTACAAATACCTCAAACAGGTTATTTTCGTCTATGGCATAAGTGATTTCCAGCTGAGTCGTTCCACTAAGTCCGGATAACATCACACTGCCTATATATTTCTTTTCTTCTTCATGCCCCTGCTCCCATTGATAAACATCTACTTGCACGGAGGAAGCTCCGGACATGCTGGCAAAATTACTGTCTGAAACTTTTACCGGTATTGGACTTCCCATAGGGATAATGGGGATAAGTTTTTTCTCCATGGTACTTAAGTTAACCACAGCTTCCGTACCAAAGATTTGTCGTGTAATTTGACCTACTTTTACATTGCTGTTTGGAAGGTGGATTAAATAATTGTAAATCGAAGCACCCATAGCCACACTTTTTGCCGGGTCTGTAGCACGATAAGGTTCTTTAATATATCCACCCACCATGCGTTTTACCATAGGAATAAGGGTTGAACCACCTACCAAAATCACTTTTGAGATTTCATCCGGCTCTTTTCCTGCACGTTTTAATGCCTCTTCTATAATTTCGCGGCTTCTGTCCACATATTTTCTAATCAGTGCTTCAAACTGTTCTCTTGTCAATTCCATCACTAAATTTTTAGGAACTCCTTCATGGATGAGAAGAGGATGAATTCTTATGGCTACTTTATTCGTTCCAGAAAGTTTTTTCTTAGCCTGTTCTGCTTCTTGTTTTAATTTCTGAAGAACCCTTTTTCTTTCAGCAGTTTCCAGAGTATCCAAATCAATTCCAGTTTCTTTGTGAAAATGCTCTTTCATAAGTCTTATAAGTTCACTGTCAAAATCGTCTCCTCCAAGATTCATATCCCCTACGTCGGATAATTCCTGGAATACTTCCTGGCCGTTTTCATCCTGAGATACTTTTAATACACAGGCATCAAAAGTTCCTCCCCCTAAATCATATACCAAAAGGGTTTGAGCATAGCCTTGTCTGTAGCCATATTCAATAGCTGCGGCCAGTGGTTCTGATAGAAGATGCACATTTTTAAATCCTGCCAGTTCTCCAGCTTTTTTCGTTGCAAAAATTTGTCTGTCATTAAAATATGCCGGATGGGTTATAACCACTTCATCAAAGGTTTCACCGCTTTGTCTTTCCGCAGCAGCTTTTAATTTTTTTAGAATTTCACTACTGATTTCTTCCGGAGATTTTTCTGTGTTTCCTACTTTGATTTTTTCAGTCTGTCCCATAAATCTTTTAACAGAAATCACTGTGGTTTCAGGGTATATAATTACCCCTGACTTTGCTTCACTGCCTACGATGACACCATCTTCTCCATAGTGAACGACGGAAGGCAGGATTTCATCTACACCATCAATTTTTACAACTTCCATTTCATCGGTTTTGTCTTTATATATCACTGCCACTGAGTTTGTAGTTCCCAAATCTATTCCTAAATAACTCATGTGTTATCCCTCCAATACTGTTTTATTAAACCGGCTTGGATCAAAACTCTGTTTAAAGCCGCTGGGAGCATATAAATCTCCAAAGCCTAAATCTTCTACCAGGCCTTTTACAAGTCCGCCTTCTTCTTCAACGGACAGGGTAACCTGTAGCTTCGTTTTTCCCGAAGGACGTTCGGGCAAACCTTGTATTTGTACTTCGCCGATTAATTTACAGTTTTCAATAGTATCTTCTTTATCAATTCTCTCTAAAATTTTAAGTTCCAGAGTTGTCATATCTTCCGGTGTTTTACCTGTAAGGGTAAAGATATGGCTTTTCTTAGCCAGGGAATAGGGTGTTCCTCTTTTTATCATTGTAAAGAAAGATTTTCTGCTGCCGTGGTCTACTTCTAAACCAATATCATGAGGAACTGTAACTTCAAATTCTACATCCACCTTTTCAGCCTGTAAATCCGGGTGGGTGAGCAAACCCATTTTCATAGCGGCATAATAGGTTGCTCCAAGGGAAATATCCAGTGCGGGTCTTTCAGAGGTATAAATTTTATTCTCGTCATTAAAGATTCCAATGAGCATGTCTTTAACCCAAGGCATACTTGAAGAGCCGCCTTCAAGAAGCACCCTGTCGATATCATCTGGAAGAAGTGCTCCGATATAAGCTTCTCGCAATGCCTTAAGGACTAATTTTCTAGTCTTTTCTATAAAATTGTGAATAAGCGTTTCAAATTCATCCCTTGTAATCTGCTCTACAAAAGGAGGTATGCAGAAAGTAAAGGGAATTCTAAAACTCTTTACTCCAGAAAGTCTTTCTTTGGTTTCTCTGGCACGCATAATCAATTCTGCCTGATTTTCTACTGTTATGTCTTCTTTCTTTTGTCCCGTTTTGTTTTCGATATATTGATAACACTGTTCTAAAATGATTTCGTCAATATTGTCTCCGCCATGATAAGCTTCTCCACCTTCACTAATTACTTGTAGCTTAATATGGGTGTCATCCTTTTCAACCACATGAAAGAGAGTAATATCTAAAGTTCCTCCGCCAAAATCAAACACCATGATTTTTTCATCTTGTGAAAGCTGATGGCGAAAATTGTATGCTAAAGCTGCTGCTTTAGGTTCTTCAATCAGACAAATTAATTTATCTTTTAATCCTGCTAATTCACAGGCCTTCATCGTAGCTTTCTTGGCTGCATCATCAAAATCATAGGGAACGGAAACCACACAGCCGACAATCTCTGCATTTGGATTCATGCTTTGGCAGTGATTCACTAATTCTTTTAAGATCATAGCTGAGATTTCTTCCGGCAGATATTCTTGATCTCCTATTTTAATTTGTTCATTGGTTCCCATCTTTCTTTTAATAGAGCGTATCGTTGTATCGGGATATATTTTCATAGACCTATAGGCTTCTTCGCCTATAACCCACTCTTCTTCACTGCCTTCATCTCCCCTGTACTGAACAACAGAGGGCAGAGGAATTTTTCCAAATCCATTGCTGATATCTATTGGTTCCGGCTTTTTATTGGAATTATCCCAATAACTAATAACGGAATTCGTCGTACCTAAGTCGATACCAAGAATATGCCATTCTTCAGGCAAATCACCTTTTTCTTCAATTTGTTTTTTATATTCTTCCCAATTCATAATTTCACTCCTTATGCATAAGCAAAGCTTTCGCCCTGCTATTCATTGGTCTTAGAAATGAAGATTGTATTTATAACCCGATAATAAATTTCTGAGCAAAGTCTGAGGGGGGAAAGAATTCTCCAAATCCGCAGTCGCTAATTTCTGTTTCAATTT
>JAAYMW010000081.1 GCA_012521175.1 Candidatus Epulonipiscium sp. | reverse complement strand
TATGGAGATTGCAAAAGAGAAGGGGATAGAATATGCTTTTGTTGAAGCGGATTTGGGAGATGTGCATCCCAATACGGTGAAAATTGTTTTGGAATATAATGACGGAAATCATTCTGAACTTGTTGGCTCATCCATTGGGGGAGGAAGTATAAAAATTATCCAGATTAATGGATTAGATGTTGAATTTACTGCAGAATATCCTACCTTAGTCATTAGACATTTAGACCGACCTGGAGTTATTGCCGAGGTGACAAAGATTATGAGTCAGTACAATATTAATATTGCATCCATGAATGTGTTTAGACAGCATAAAGGAGAAGATGCTTTTATGATTATTGAAACAGATCATGTGGTTTCTGAACAAATAGTGAATCAAATCCGTGGGCTAAAAGATAAAATTATTAGCGTCTATATGATAGAAGCTTTGTAGGAGGATTGATTGAATGAAAAAGGATTTCCGTAACGGAAGTGAATTAATAGAGTTGTGTAATGCCAATGGACAAAAAATCTCTGAAGTGATGATAGAGCGCGAAATGTATATTTCAGGGAAATCCAGAAATGAAGTTTTTGAAACGATGAGAGATAGTTTGAAAATAATGAAAGATGCTATTGAAAAAGGATTAACTAAAGAGATGAAATCTGTCAGTGGATTAATCGGTGGAGATGCTAAAAAACTCAAAGAAAGATATGAAACCAAAAAGACTGCCTGTGGTAAACAGGTCAATAAAGCAGTGGCCAGTGCCATGGCGGTTTTGGAAGTTAATGCGTCCATGGGGCTTATTGTGGCGGCTCCTACTGCCGGAGCCAGTGGAATATTACCAGGAGTTATCGTATCAGTCGGAGAAGAGTTTGGGCTCAGTGAAGAGGAGATGATTCATGGGCTGTTTACCGCTGGAGCAGTGGGCTATATTATTACAAAAAATGCAACCGTATCGGGGGCTGAAGGAGGTTGCCAGGCAGAAACAGGTTCTGCTGCAGCCATGGCAGCAGCGGGGATTGTAGAAATGCTGGGAGGAACTCCCGATCAGGCACTGCATGCAGCATCTATGGCTATAAAAAACATATTGGGTATGGTCTGCGATCCGATTGCCGGTTTAGTGGAAGCTCCATGTATGAAGCGCAATGCCATTGGCGCAGCAAATGCATTAATTTCCGCAGATATGGCTCTTGCAGATATAAAAAGTATTATTCCCTTTGATGAAGTGGTGGATGCTATGTATAAAGTAGGAAGGGCACTACCTTGTTCCTTGAGGGAAACTGCTCAAGGAGGATTGGCAGCTACCCCTACGGGAATAAGAATTCAAAAAGAGGTTCTTGGGGAAATTGGGTCAGAAAAAAATTTTTAGCGAAAATAGGAATATCTTATCGATATTCCTATTTTTCTGACAATTCTTTAACCATTAAAACATGGGGAATATCATGTTCAAAAAATACATCTGATACAGTTTGATATCCAAGCTTATTATAAAACTTTTCTACATGGGTCTGACCATGCAGTCGAATTTGAGATAATCCTTTTTCTTTAGCAACTTCTTCTAATGCCTTGAGAATTTTTCTGCCAAGGCCAAATTTGCGATAAGGTTTTAAAACGCATATTCTTTCTGCCTTGCCTAAGCCGTTAATCATTCTGAATCTTCCCGTTCCAACTGGTTTTTCTTTATAATAGACCAGTATATGTTCACACTGTCCGTTTAAAGTGTCATACTCATCAATTTCAATTTCTAAAGGTACGCCTTGTTCATGAACAAATACTTCTTTTCTGATTTGCAGTGCTATTTGTAAATCTTGATCATCTGTTATTCTTTTTGATTCCATGTATATTCAATCCTTTCCCGAAGTATCTTAAATTTATATATTGAAAACAGTATAAATGAAATAAATTTAATTGTAAACAAAGGAAATGGCAATTGGATATTTTGAACACAAAAAAGACATTTGCCTCAGGACAAATGTCTTTCGTATTGACATAAACAGATTAAAATGATATTCTAGATAAGATGTTGATTTTTCTAAAACAAATATATACTATCACAATTTAATTATACACCCTTAGAAAAACAATGTCAAGAGGATTTTTGCAAAAAATCTTTTTAATCTATAAAAGGGAGTGTGTATACATGCATATTAGCGAAGCGGAATGGAGAATAGAAAAAGAATGGTTGGAGAAAGTTCTTAAAGAGGCACGAAAACAGTTGGAAGAAAATCGTGCTTTAAAAGAACGCATCAAAAAAGATGGCATAGAAACACAAAGAGAGATGTGGCAGGATATAGGTTCTGTTGCTAAAGACAATGGAATTGATCAGCTTGTAGATTTTATGCAATTGATTCATACTATGAAAATACAAAAAAGCAGCCATGAGTTTGCTAAAAAATTGGAAGAAAAATATGAGAGGATATTATTATCACCATATTTTGGAAGAATGGATTTCGTTGAAGACGGAGATGAAAAAGCTGAAAAATGTTATATAGGTATTTCTAATCTTATAACGGACGACTATGAATTTCTTGTGTATGATTGGAGAGCACCGATTTCAAGCATGTATTATGAGGGTGAAATTGGAGATGCCAGTTACGAATGCCCAGAAGGAACCATTCATGGGAAACTCACTTTAAAAAGGCATTATAAAATTCATAATGGCAAAATTGAGTATATGTTTGACAGCAGTTTAAAGATAGATGATGAAATTTTGCAGGATATCTTGGGTAAAACTACGGATAGTAAAATGAAGACGATCGTAACAACGATTCAAAGAGAGCAGAATAGAGTCATTCGTAATGAAAAATATAAGAACCTGATTGTTCAGGGTCCTGCTGGAAGCGGAAAAACCTCCGTCGCCCTTCATAGGGTTGCTTATCTTTTATACAAACATCGGGATACAGTAAAACCTGAAAATATAGTCATATTTTCTCCAAACGATATTTTTAATGACTATATTTCTAATGTACTGCCGGAGCTTGGAGAGGATAATATGTTTCAGACAACTTTTAAGGAATATATGCATCAATCTTTAGGAAATGACTTTCGAAAAGAAAGTTATTCCGAAATGATGGAATATATTTTGGATTCCAGATATAAAAAGACTTATCAAAAAAGAATTAACACTATTCAATTTAAATCTTCTGTAGAATTTATAAATATATTAAAAAGATATGTTTCCCATTTAGAAAAAGAAGAAAATAGATTTACAGATATTAAAATTAAAGACAAGTTAATTATTTCTTCAAAGGATTTAAAGGATTTATTTTCTAAAGATTATGTGCAACTGCCATTAAAAAGGCGCCTCCAAAAAATAAAAAGTAGAATTCTATTTCTGATAGAGTCTTATGAAAAGGAGCGTATAGAAAAAGTCGCTGGGGAAATGAATGATTCAGATGCTTCAATGAGCCAAACAGAAAATATAAAGCAAAGTGAAGTGATTGTAAGAAATGAAATGAAGGAAGTATATGATGCAATTAATAGAATGACTGAATTTGATTTGATAGAGATTTATAAAAATCTTTTTGAAAATCTAGAATTTTTCTCCGAAGGCTTAATAAACTCTATTAAAATTAACATGGATGAAATCAAAAAATATACCCTTGAAAATTTACAGACTGGGGTGCTTTATTACGAGGATCAGCTGCCTCTATTATATCTTAAAGGAGTCCTGGGAGATCTTCCGGAAACCTCGAATATAAAATATGTGATTATAGATGAAGCCCAGGATTATACACCTTTGCAGCATGAGATTTTCCATCAGCTTTTTAAATCTGCCAATATGACGATTTTGGGAGATTTAAATCAATCCATCAATCCCTATATGAATATCGGGAATTATGAAAATATAGTTCATATATTTCCGAAAGAAGACACCTGCAAAATTGAATTAACGAAAAGTTACAGATCCTCTATGGAGATTGCAAAGTTTACAAGCAGATTACTTAATAAAGAAGTTACCCATCAATGGATAGAAAGAAGAGGTGAAAAGCCTAAAATTATTGGATGTTCCGATAAAGAAGAAATCAATGAAAGAATTGTTCAGGATATAGAAAAATATAAAGAGAAAGGTTATCAATCCATTGGTATTATTACAAGGACTGTAAAAGAAGCAAAGGAAGTATATAACTTCTTAAAAGACAAAACCAGTGTTCATGCCATATTCAAGGATGATGATGAATATATCAGTGGTATTGTGGTAATACCGTCTTATCTTGCCAAAGGATTAGAATTTGATGTAGCCCTGATATATAATGCAGGGGATGAACACTATAACTGCGAAGAAGAACGGTTCTTGCTTTATACAGCTTGTACCAGAGCCCTCCATGTTTTATGCATATACTATTCAGGAGAGCTTACCCCTTTGTTAAGGGAAGCAGCAGATGAAGAGACAGTATTTCTGTCTTAAAAAGATTTCCTATTATAATAACTTAGCCTACTAAGGTTCTATAAGAACTGTAATAACAATAAAAGTCCATCTCAATAAGGTGGACTTTTATTGTATAAGCCATTTTTCGGCTTTTTCTTTATTTTCATACATCCTAAAATGATTGCCTTTATTGGTTTCCAGAGTCATTTCTTTTAATCTTCCTTTTTGAATAATTTCTCCGGGCACAACTGCGACAGTTTTTATACAGTAATTGATAAACTTTTGAATTATATTTCCATCTGCTTTTGTTTTAAGGTTAAAAAAGTCTTCTGATAAAGCAGCATAATGAATCATTAGTATATTTGTATTATGTTCACTGCATAATGCGATTAAATCAAGAGCATCATTTTCAGTATTTAAAGGTTTAGAACTGGAAATAATTTCGATATATTTTTTATTGTCTATTTTTCTAATTTGATAGTTCAATATATTATTTTCCTTCCTCGTATAATATACTTAATAAATCTTTCATTTCTTAAAGCTTATATCTTAAAGCTGAAATAGGGTTTCTCCCTAGTCCAGAAGCTTTAGCTAAAAATATGTTATAATT
>JAAYMW010000080.1 GCA_012521175.1 Candidatus Epulonipiscium sp. | reverse complement strand
CACTGGCAGCTACAGAACTGCCTTCATAACCTACAAATCCAGTTGTAGTACCACCTGACTCATTGAGTTTTAAATCGCCTTCTGCCAATGCTAAACTGATTGCATTGCCTATGATACTGGCATTGTTACGGTCTGTACTTGTTCTGGCTCTTTCTTGATAGCCCACAAGTCTTGGTACTGCAATGACAGCCAATACTGCTAATATTGCTATAACAACGATTAATTCAATTAAGGTAAAACCTTTTTTACTTTTTAAAGATTTTTTAATATCTTTCATCTCTACCTTCCTCAACAATTTATTATTTATTGCCCTATTATTATGTCCTATTACTAAGAGATTTACACTTTTATAACTTGTTTGTAAGACTAAATCGCTTGTCCAAGTTCAAACATCGGCAACACCATTGCAATGACAATCGAACCTATTAGTACTGCCATAATAACAATCATTAAAGGTTCCAGGGCTGCTATAAGGCTTTTAATAGCAGACTCCACTTCTGTTTCATAAAAATGTGCTAATTGTTCCAGTATCTCATCTAAAGTTCCGGAATATTCTCCAATTTTAATCGTTGAAACCACGAGGGGTGGAAAAAAATGAATTCGCTGCAATGACGTTGATAAATCCACTCCTTTTCTCAATTCTTCACTTGTTACTAGCAATCCGTCTTCAACAATTTTATTCCTTGCGACTTTTGAAACAATTTTTATGGATTCAATTAAAGGAATACCACTGGAAAGTAAAATAGATAAAGTACTGGCAAATCTAGAGGATACAATTTTTTCCGTTGTTTTATTTAAGATGGGGATCTTCATTTTAATGGTGTCTAAAATAAATCTTCCTTTATTGGTCCTGGAGAAAATTTTAAACAAATTCAACGCTAATAAAATAAATATTAAAATCATATACCAATATCGTATGATAAAATTACTAATCCTTATTAAGATTTTAGTTAGCCAAGGTAATTCCACTCCTGAGCTTTCAAACATAATAACAAATGTAGGCATAACGAAAGTTAATAAAAAGAGCATTACCAAAACTGAGGCAATTCCTAAAATGATGGGATAAATCATGGCGCTTTTTATTTGATCTTGTATCTTGCTCTCCTTCTCATAGTAAAGGGCCATTTTATCCATAATGGTATCAAGATTTCCACTAACTTCTCCAACTTCTATCATATGGATGAGTAATTGAGGAAAAATATCTTTATATTTTTTCATACTCCGGGATAATTCCTGGCCCTTCTGAACATCTTTAAACATACCCTCCAGGGCGCCTCTTAATTTCTTATTTTCCATTTGTTTTCTTAAAATGTCCAAGCCGCTTACTATGGTCACTCCGGCATGGATAATAAAATAAAATTGACGACAAAAATTTGATAAATCCCTAGCCCTCACTCTTTCGAAAGATAAGAAATTTTTCGAGACATCCTTATCTAACTGCTCAAAAATTTTAATCGGAATATATCCTTTTTCTTTGAGCAAAGCAACTACTTCTGATTCAGTATTGGCATCCTGGATGCCATCCAGTCTTTTCCCTGTTTGTGATATTGCTTGGTACTTAAATTGAGGCATTGCATTCAAACTCCTAGTCTAAAGAATATGAAATTCTTATAAATTCATCGATGGTCGTTACGCCTTCTAATACAAGCTGTTTGCAGTTATCCCTTAAAGGGGTCATTCCATTTTTGATGGCTGCACTTTTTATATCATCTTCACTGGCATTATTATTTATTAGTTTCCTGATTTCTTTATCTACATACATAATTTCATGGATGGCAGTTCTTCCTCTGTATCCCGTGTTTTTACAATAATTGCACCCTTCCCCTTTATAAAGAATTTTTAAATCCTTCATATTTAAGATCTCCAATTCATTTTCGCCGGGCTCATAAGAAATTTTACAATGGGGGCAAATTTTTTTCACAAGTCTTTGGGCAATAACCCCTACTAAGGCAGAAGACACTAAATAAGGTTCTATTCCCATATCCAATAATCTTATAATGCTTGAAGCAGTATCATTGGTATGCAGGGTGCTTAAAACCAAATGACCGGTGATTGCAGCTCTTACCGCAATCTGTGATGTTTCGGTATCACGAATCTCACCAATCATAATAATGTCCGGATCTTGTCTTAGTATGGAGCGCAGCACGCTGGCAAAGGTCAAACCTATCTTTGGATTGACCGATGTCTGATTTAAGCCGAAAATTTTATATTCCACCGGATCTTCAACGGTTACAATATTTTTACGTTCGTCATTAAGCTCTGACAGTAATGTATAAAGGGTGGTAGTTTTTCCGCTTCCAGTAGGACCTGTGACGAGCAAAATACCATCAGGGTTTTTTATCAGCTCATCAATACGCAGACTGTTCTCCTTTGTGAAACCTAATCTATCCCTTCCTTTTATAAAATTGCTTCTATCCAGTAATCGAATTACAATTTTTTCACCGTAAACCGTAGGATGTATGGATATTCTCAGGTCGATTTCCCGGTTATTCATCTTGATTTCTATTCTGCCGTCCTGGGGGATTCTTTTTTCTGCGGTATTCATTTTGCCTAGAACCTTTATCCTGGCGGTAACGGCAGGGTGCGCATTGATATCCAGCCTCATGGCTTCATGCAATTCCCCATCTACTCTAAACCGAACTCTAATGAACTCTTCAAAAGGCTCTATATGAATATCACTGGCACCACTGACAACTGCTTGTTTAATAATTGAATTCACAATACGGACAATGGGTGCCATTTCTATGTCTAACATTTCATCTTCTATTTCATCTTCTTCAATAAACCCCTGTTGTCTTTTAAAATCCTCCAGCGCCTGTTTCGTGGACTGTTTCCCATAATATTTTTCAATAGCTATTTGTATGCTTTTTTTCGTTGCAATATAAGGTTTTATGCCACATCCTGTTGCGATTTTCAAATCATCGATTGCATGAAAATTCAAAGGATCTGCCATGGCAACATATAAAACCTTATCCTCTTCTTTAAAAGGAAAAACCACATGCCTTCTGGCTAAATCTTCACTAATCAGCTGAGGCACTTCCGGATTAATCAATTCTTTCTCCAAATTTATTCTGGGGATTCCCAGCTGAATCTCCAGGGTCTTTAAAATATCTTTTTCCGTAACATATCCTAATTCTATCAGCACTTCTCCTAACTTTTTATTGCTTGAACTTCGTTCTTTTAATGCCTCATCCAGCTGTTTTTTTGTAATCAATCCACTATTGATTAATATATCTCCCAGACGTTGATTCATCATGCCACCAACTTATAAACATATATAAGATATTTCTAATTAGTTTAATCTATAATTGTCTGATATATACATGGGTACAATAAGGTATCAATTGCTTCACATAAACAAAAGCGGAAATCTATTGATTTCCGCTTTTTATCCATTGAGCCACTGTAACTGTTCGCTTCGCCTGATACTTAACAGCAGCCTGTACATCTTCAAGCATTTTACCATTTTGATCAACGGTTACGCTTGTCCCATAAGGATTTCCTCCAGCTCCAAAAATAATTGGATCCGTAAATCCTGGCGCTGCCACAATGGCTCCCCAATGATACATGGTTGTATAAATTGATAAAATTGTTGCCTCTTGACCGCCATGAGGATTCTGTGCCGAAGACATGGCACTTACCACTTTGTTGGCAAGTTTTCCTTTAGCCCAAAGTCCTCCGGTTGTATCCAGAAATTGCTTCATTTGAGATGCCATATTGCCAAATCTGGTTGGTGTACTAAAAATAAATGCATCCGCCCATTCAAGATCTTCAAGTTTAACTTCAGGTATATGCTTTGTTGCCTCAAGGTGGGCTTTCCAGGTTGGATTACTTTCAATCACAGACTGAGGTGCCAATTCTGGTACTTTGAATATCTTTACTTCTGCCCCTGCTTCTTTTGCTCCTTCTGCAGCCCATTGTGCCAGTTGGTAATTCGTACCACCCATGCTGTAATAAATAACGGCTAACTTAACATTACTCATAATTCTTCCTCCTTTTATAATAAATATTTAATGGATGAGGGGTAAAGCACCATAAATAGCATAAATTTTTATTCTCATCTTTATTCATCAAAATGTCTTTTTTCATCAGCTATATTTAAAGAATAGGAGCAATTTCTAAGATACGATACATATAATATTACAAAACCTATGAAAGGGATGAAATATATGTATCATGGATATCAACCATACCCATATCATAACTATATGAATACACAAATGTATCCCAATAATATGCAAAACAATTCTTCCTATCCTTACTATAATCAGCAGCCAATGTATCACCCAAATTATCCGAACCCATATATGCCTTCCTATCCTCCCTATTATCAACAGATGAAGCCAGAACATTTTATCGAATTAAAAGATCACGGTCCAAAACCCTATGTAGTAAATATTGAAGAAGCAGCAAAACGAAACAATACCTTTCGTACCGCTTTATGGACAGGAAAACACCTGCAAGTTACTTTAATGAGCATTGGTGTCGGTGAAGATATCGGTTTAGAAATTCACCCTAATCTTGATCAATTTATTCGTATTGAATCGGGGCAAGGAATTGTTAGGATGGGCAATCGGAAAGACAAATTGGATTTTGAAGCAAGAGTATATGATGATT
>JAAYMW010000079.1 GCA_012521175.1 Candidatus Epulonipiscium sp. | reverse complement strand
CAGTTTTTACTGTAAACCCCAAAGAGAAGAGCATTTTGTAGATGCAGGATATTATAAGTTTCATGAAGCTTATCATTTATTAAAATTTAATGATGAACGACAAATTATGAAAAAAGCCTATTATGCTTATATAGAGCTTAGAAAAAATAAACAATGGATTAAACCCTCTAAAGCAAAAAATGAATTGTATTAAAGTTCAGCCAATTGGCTGGATTTTTTTATTACATAGGAAATTACTCCGGACAGGATGCGCCCCGTACGTATTGTATTTTGTTGGTTTTGCCGACCGCGCTTGGCACAAGAACTTCGAAAACGAAACTCTTTCTTAGTAAAATAAAAAAACATGGAATAATCCATGTTTGTTGAGTTATGAGTGCGGATGAAGGGAGTCGAACCCCCACGATGTTGCCATCGGCAGATTTTGAGTCTGCTGCGTCTGCCTATTCCGCCACATCCGCATACTATTTAATTTTGACGGCTAATGCTTAATCATATTAACATAAATTATTTTAAAAATCAAGCAAAAGTCTATAAAAAATTTGGGAACAATTTGTATTGTTGAACCGTCAAATAATATAGTATCATTTCAATATGTATATTCCAATGAAAATGGTTAGGGAGAGGAGTGAATGAGTTGGAGAGCATGGATGAAATAAGACTAGTGAGTAGTGCGAAAAAGGGGAATATAGCTGCTTTTGAACAATTAATTAAAGCCCATGAAACTAAAATATATAATATTGCATATAGAATGTTTCATAATGAAGAAGATGCTAAGGACATATCTCAGGAGATATTTATAAAAGTATTTGAGAATATTGAAAAATTTAAGGGAAATTCAAGCTTTTCTACATGGCTATATCGCATTGCAACAAATACATGCATTGATGAATTAAGACGCCGAAAAGGGAAAGAAACCTATTCTATAGATGAAGAAATAGAAACGAATGAAGGAAGTATGAAACGTGAATATTCCGATATAAAACCTGGTCCTGAAGAAGTGGCAATCAATAAAGAAGTAAGACATCAGATTCAAAATGCAATGAATCATTTATCAGAAGAACATAAAACAGCATTAATTTTAAGGGATTTACAAGGTTTTGAATATGGTGAGATTTCAAAGATACTGGACTGTTCCCTTGGCACTGTTAAATCAAGAATTTCAAGAGCACGTAGGCAATTAATAGAATTACTGATAAAACAGGAACCATTTGAATACAAACATCGTCTAAAAGACAGAAAGGAGGGGAGCAAATGAGTTGTGAACAGTTTAGAGAAGCAATGTCTCCTTATATAGATGGACTATTGGAAGATAATGAAAAACTGTTGTTTGAAGAGCATTTAAAATCCTGTCCAAACTGCAATGAGGAGTTTGAACAGTTTAAAGAGATAATGAAGGAGATTCATAGCCTTCCAGAAATAGAATTACCAGATCATTATCACGAAGAATTATTATTAAAACTATATCAGAAGAAAGAAGAAAGAAAGCATCAAAGGAAAGTATTTTATCAAAATTGGAAAGTATTATCTACTTTAGCAGCAGGTTTAATTCTATTGATTTTTGTAATAGAAAATCTTGGGAATATGGGAATGGATGCGAAGCAGGAACTTGCTACAGAACAAGCAGCTCCCGGAGCTGGTACTGCAGGAGTGTATGATATGGCAGTAGAGGAGGAATCGGCCTCTAACCCAATGATATTTAGTACTGAAAGAGCCACAGCCAATGAAGTAACTAGAGATGGAGTTGAATCCTTGGCTCAGGAAAACACTCAAACTTTTATGAAAGTAGAAAAGAGTAGCATTACCGAAAGAAAAATTATTTATGAATCTTTTATGTCCATAGAAGTAGATGTATTTGATGATACCATTAGCAAAATCAAAGCAATAACCGATCAAAGCGGTGGGTACGTTGAGAACTCTTCCAGCTATATTTACTATTCGGAGCCAGAACGGGATATTTATTTGAAACAGGGAAGTATAAAAATTCGTATTCCTGTAGAACAATATGGTGCAATACAAGAGCAAATTAGTAAATTGGGACATTTGATTCATCAACAAGAAACGAGTACTAATGTGACTGAACAGTATATTGAAACAGAAAGTAGAATTCGTATGCTGGAAGTTGAACAGGAACGACTTTTAGAAATTATGAAGAAAGCCGAAAAGGTAGAAGACTTGATTAAGTTAGAGCAGCGCCTTAATGAAATACGTACAGACATAGAAATTTATAAGAGTAAGATTAAAAATTGGGATCAACTTGTTTCTTTCTCCACTTTTACAATAGAGATAAAAGAAGTAAAAGAAGTAGAATATATTAAAAGCACCGACCCCAATTTTAAGACAAAGATCCAATCGAGCTTTATTAAGTCTTTAAACGATGTACGAGAAGGATTTGAAAGAATTGTTGTAGTTTTGGCATATGGAGTTATTCCATGCACTCTTTTTATTATTGCTTTAGGAATTGGTTTTTTAATAGGGAAACCTGTATTAAAAAAAATATTAATAAAAATAAGAAACTGGAGGGAAAAATAATATGAAAAAACTTAGAACAATTTTATCTACCACATTAATGGTTGCGGGGTTATTAACCGTAGGATTTACTGGAAAAGAATTATTTAAGGCCGAACCCGTAATGGCTGCTATTGAGTCCAACAGAGTAAATACCATTACTGCAAGAGGAGAAGGCGTTGTTAAAGTTAAGCCGGATATAGCATATATCACAATGGGAGTTCGTACAGAAAACAAAGATGCTAAGGTGGCTCAAACAAGCAATGCTGAAAAGATGGATAAAGTTATTGCTGCCCTAAAAAAGATGGGTATTGAAGAAAAGGATATTCAAACTTCTAACTATTCGGTTTATCCACAGTATAATTATGAAGCCAAAGGCGCAGAAAAGATTGTTGGCTATACAGTTGAAAATACTGTGAAAATAACTGTTAGAGACATATTAAAAGTAGGAGATGTTTTAGACACCGGTATAGAACAAGGAGCAAATGTATCTAGCGGAATACAATTTAGCATTTCTGATACGGAAAAATATTATCAGGAAGCATTAAAACAAGCAGTTAAAAATGCCAGAGGAAAAGCAGAAGCTATGGGTGAAGCCATCGGCGTAACCCTTAAAAATCCTAGTTCTATAATAGAGCAGAGCAGTGGAGGCAGCAATATTATTTATGCAGACCGAGCCTATTTAAAAGAAGAAGCACAAATGGCTACTCCTATTTCTACTGGTGAATTGGATGTTAAAGCAATCGTGGAAGTAAGTTATCAATACTAAATAGAATACATCTAAAAATAATTTAAAGTTCCGAAGCTGATTCGGAACTTTTTTGTGTTATAATACTAAAAATGGGGGGAGCAAAATGAAAAAAATGAAAAGATATTTTATTTTTTGGTGTTTAGTATTTATTTTTCTAATGATGTATGTTTATATAAATAATATACAAAAAGTGAAATACCAAACAGAAATTCATTTTTTGAAACTTCCCACAGGCGATTGCACTTTAATAAAAGCTATTGATCAAGTCATATTGATTGGGGAGGCGGGAGAAAAGGATTCTAAGCATATAAGCCAATATTTAGACAAACAAAAGATAGATCATATAACAGAATTAATCATTACTAATCCCAATCAAGAGAATATAATCGGTTTTTCACCTATTTTGCAAAAGCTCAAAATAGATAAGATTTATCTCCCTCATGTAGTGGATTTAGATACGGATACAATAAATTTTTTGAAAAGAGCAAATGAAAAAGAAACTTCAATCTATCAGATAAAAGGAAAAGAAAAATGGACAATAAATCATTGGAGTCTTTTATTTTTAAGACCTTTAACAAAAAGTACAATTCCAGAATCCGAAAAAAAAGCAATTATAAAGTTAAATCTGCCCAAGCATTCTATTTTATGGATTCCGAATATTGTTGAAATGGATAAAATGGATTTATTGCTGGATTCTAAGGAGCTAAAAGCAGACATACTTAAAATTGCAGGACACAATAGGGAAATTTTATTAACCAAAGACTTTTTAGATGTAGTCCAACCTAAAACAATCATATTTGGAGACGTAAAGAAAGTAAAAGAAGCAGAATTAAGGGCAATTTATAAATGGAATTCTAGTACAAAGATTCTTTCTGTTGAGAATGAAGGGGATATTATATTTTATGGAAAAGGGAATAAATATAATATCACATCAAAACGGATGATAAATATAAGGATTCAGTAAAAGAGGAGAATGAATATGCAAAAAAAGATAATGTTAGTGGATGGTCATAGTATTATTAACAGAGCTTTTTATGGTGTACCTTTGTTGTCGAATGCAGAGGGAATTTATACAAATGGCGTTTATGGATTCTTAAATATTTTATTTAAATTAATAGACGAAGATAAACCAGATTACATAGCGGTTGCATTTGATTTAAATGCTCCAACGTTTAGACACGAGGCATTTAAAGAATATAAGGGCAATAGAAAAGGGATGCCTGAGGAGCTAAGAGCTCAAGTACCACTATTAAAAGAAGTATTAGATGCTATGGGGATTAAAAGACTTGAAAAAGAAGGGTACGAAGCAGATGATATTTTAGGAACCGCGGCAAAAAAAGCAGAAGATCAAGGAATGGAGCCAATTATCGTTTCAGGAGACAGAGATCTTTTGCAATTAGCTACCGATAAGATTAAGATTAGAATTCCCAAAACAAAAAAAGGTGGAACAGAAGTTGAAGACTATTTTGCTAAAGATTTAATTGAAAAATTCGGTATAACTCCTCTTGAGTATATTGATGTAAAAGCACTCATGGGAGATACATCCGATAATATTCCGGGAGTTCCTGGAATCGGAGAAAAAACAGCTATAAAAATTATTCAGCAGTATCATAATATTGAAAATGCCATTGCAAATGCAGACCATATTAAGCCAAGTCGTGCATCGGCAAACTTAAAAACATACGAAGAACAGGCAAGACAAAGCAAATACCTTGCAACGATTTGTACCGAAGTACCTATTGAATTGGAATGGGAACAATATAAATTAGGTTCTATCATGAATCCTAAAGTATATGAGCTATTTAAGAGATTAGAATTTAAAAGTTTTTTAGATAAATTGGGTATGCAGTCAGAGGCTGTATCAATAAATTCTAATTTTACTGAAGGGGAATATAGAGCCATTTGTTTAAAAGAAGATTTTGAAAAAATGGTTCAAGAAATCTTTAAAGCAGGTAAATTTTCCTTTGTAATATTTTCTGAGAATAATAAGCCTATAGGAATAGGTTTTTGTTATGCAGATTCTAAGGCGATCTGGGTAGGTCAATCAGAAGAATTTACAATTGAAGAAATCATGGCATTGGCAAAGCCTTTATTTGAATCCAATACAATAGAAAAAATAGCCCATCATGCAAAAAATGAGATGCATATTTTAAAATGTTTTGGAATTACACTTAATAATTTAGTATTTGATACAATGATAGGTGGTTATGTTTTAAATCCGACCAAAGAAAATTATGGATGTGATGACTTATCTCAAGAATTTTTAGGGCAGACTTTTCCAAGTGAAGAAGAAATTTTAGGGAAAGGAAAGAATAAAAAGTCCATCCTGGAGTTAGAAGAAGAAGACAGAATAAGGTTTGCAGCAGGACAGGCTTATATCATATATCATGCGGAAAAGCAAATGAAACAGAAATTAAAAGAAAACAATCAAGAGCAACTTTATTACGAAATTGAACATCCGCTGATTGAAGTCTTGTTTAACATGGAAAAATACGGATTTAAAATAGATACTAAGAAATTAAAAGAATATGTAGATGAATTGGAAGAGAAAATAGACATACTTACAAAAGAAATATATGATATAGCTGGAGAAGCGTTTAATATCAATTCTCCAAAGCAACTAGGAGTCATTCTTTTTGAAAAACTTAAGCTCCCTATGGGGAAAAAGACAAAAACCGGTTATTCAACGGCCGCTGAGGTACTAGAGAAGCTAAGAAATGAACATATTATCATTGATAAAATATTGGAATACCGCCAATTGGTAAAGCTAAAGACAACTTATGGAGACGGTTTGTTTGCAGTACTCAATAATAAGACCAATAAAGTCCACTCAACTTTTAATCAAACTATAACTGCCACAGGTAGAATAAGCAGTACTGAACCGAATCTTCAAAATATTCCTATTAAACTTGAGATGGGGAGAAAAATCAGAAAAGTATTTATTCCCAGTGATGAAGATTATTTATTACTGGATGCAGATTATTCTCAAATTGAGCTTCGCGTCCTTGCACATATTGCTCAGGACGAAACTCTAATTCACGCATTCCGCACCGGAGAAGATATACATAAGCTTACAGCGTCACAAGTATTTAAGGTACCTCTTGATGAAGTAACGCCCAGACAAAGAAGCAATGCAAAAGCAGTCAATTTTGGAATTGTATATGGAATTGGAGCATTTAGCTTAAGCCAAGATTTAAATATTACCAGAAAAGAAGCAGAAGCCTACATAGAAGGTTACTTTGAAAAATATCCAAAGGTTAAAAAATATATGGAGGAGACAATTAAACAAGCAAGGGAACGGGGTTATGTGACCACACTATTTGGAAGAAGAAGGCTTATCCCGGATATTCATTCCAGTAATTTTACACGGCGTTCATTTGGAGAAAGAGTGGCCATGAATACACCGATTCAAGGGACAGCAGCCGATATTATTAAAATCGCTATGATTAGAGTTTTCAATAAATTAAAAGAAAATCACCTTAAATCTCGTCTCATACTTCAAGTTCATGATGAACTTTTAGTTGAAGTTCATAAAGATGAAGTGAATGAAGTAAAAGAAATTCTTAAATACGAAATGGAACATGCTGCAAAGTTAGATGTACCATTAGATGTTGATATGAGCCTTGGAAAAACTTGGTTTGATACAAAGTAATGGAGGATTACCATGAAAGTAATTGGTTTAACTGGGGGCAGCGGCAGCGGCAAAAGTACAGTTGTATTTTTGCTGTCTCAATTAACAAAGGTATATATTATAGATGCAGATAAAATTGGACATCAAATTATCTTAAAAGGAAAACCAGCATATTATGACATTATCCAGCATTTTGGAAGAGAAATTCTAAATGAAGAAGGTGAGGTCAATAGAAAACGATTGGGAGAAATCGTATTTTCTGACAAAGATTCTTTAAATATCCTAAACAAAATTACTCATCCTCGCATTAGAGAAGAAATTATTAAAACAATTAAACAAATAAAGCAGAGCAGTTCCTCATATAATTATATAGTTATTGATGCTGCACTTTTAATTGAAGTAGAACTTCATAAAATAGTGGATGAAGTTTGGGCAGTTTATGCAGATGAAGAAAAAAGGATACAGAGGATAATGAAAAGAGATGGGATCGATATAAAACAGGCAGAAAATCGTATAAAATCTCAAATGCCATGGGAAGAAATGAAAAGATACGCAGATAGAATCATAGACAACGGAATAGATACAGAGTTTACTAACAAGCAGCTGAAACGTATTTTATCAGAAGATATCAAGGTCTAAAGGAGAAAATATATGTTTTATATTATTGATCTTCGGGGTAAAAAATTAAGATTAATTACCTCTGTGATTTTAAGCTGCATAATTATTTATATCCTTACGTTAATTGTTTTTCGTACTTTTTTATTTCCTGTAAAATATGCAGACTTAGTAATCAAATACTCTGAAAAATATAATCTAGATGCATATCTTGTATTTTCTATCATTAGGGTTGAAAGCAAATTTAATCCTCAAGCTACATCCCATAAAGGGGCGAAAGGATTAATGCAGATTACTGATCAAACAGGAGAGTGGGCTGCAAAAGAAATAGGCATAGAAAATTATTATAGTGATAGACTTTATGAACCGGAAATTAATATTCAAATAGGGTGTTGGTATATTAGAAAACTTATTAATCAATATAAAAACAATCTCGAAACAAGCTTAGCGGCATACAATGCTGGAAGTGGTAATGTATCGAAATGGCTGGAAAATGAGAAATACAGTAGAGATTCTGAAAAGCTCCATTTTATACCCTTTAAGGAAACCAGAGAATATGTTAAAAAAGTGGTGAAAAGCCGAAAATATTACGAGTTTTTATATAAGAATTCAAAAAAAAAATAAACAACATTGTGTGCATTAGAAAGGTGAGGATGATATTGACTAAAAGATTAAAGTGGATTGCTATTTTTATTTTCATATTATTTGTTGCAACAAGCTGCTCCAATACCGGAACAGAAGAAATGGAAGATTCACAAAAACAAGAAGAACAGGTTGAAGTGGTTCCCGTTGAACCAACAAAAGGAGGGGAAATGATTTTATCGATTAGGGCACCTAAAACCCTAAATCCCCTATTGAATGAAGAATACACTGTTGATCAAATATCCAAATTGATTTTTGATACTTTAATTGATTTTGACGGAACTCAAAAACCAATCCCCAATCTGGCCTCTGAATGGACTTTTTCAGATGATGGAACAGTTCTTACAATTGGACTTCGTTCAGATGTTCAATGGCATGACGGAGCACCTTTTACAGCCAAGGATGTTATATTTTCTCTGGATACAATAAAAAAAGCACCGGAGTCCGCTACATATAAAAAATGTATACAAAATATTAATTCATATAAAGCGATAGATGAACATAGTTTAAAAATTGTTTATAATCAACCCTTTAGCGGTGCATTATACGGATTATATTTTCCTATTATTCCTGCCCACATTTATGAAGGTAAAAGTGAGAACACAGTAGGAGAAATAAAGCCTGTTGGGACAGGGGCATATATGTTTTCAGAGTTTATTCCGGCTAAAGAGTTAAATTTAACGGTAAATAACAATTGGTTTAAAGGTCAGCCTTATATAGAAAAAATAAAGGCAGTCATTACTCCTGATGAAGAAACAGATCTGTATTCCTTTGAGCAAGGACAATTAGATGTGATTGGAACGGATGTAATCGACTGGGAGAAATACTCTGAACAAGAAAATACTAGAATTCATGAATATATTACCTCTTATTATGATTTTATCGGGCTTAATTTTAACAAAGCGTTATTTCAGGATAAAAATATCAGGAAAGCTATAGCATATGGGATTGACCGAGAAGCCTTACTTGAAAAACACTATCTCAATCATGGTGTAATTACTAATTCCCCGATTAATCCTGAATCGTGGCTTTATCATCAAGAGACTGAGCAGTATGATTTTGACAAAGAAAAATCTGAGCAAATTCTTAAGGATACAGGTTGGGACGATTCTGACAATGATGGCGTTTTGGACAAACTCATTAATGGCAATAAAGTAGATATTTCTTTTGATTTATTAGTCAGTTCGGAGAATACACAAAGAAAAGAAGTAGCTTATGAAATCCAGAGAATGTTATCTGAACTAGGAATGAGCATACGCGTCGAAGAAGTTTCTCAAGAAGAATTTTTAAATCGCTTACAGACTAAGAACTTTGATGCTTTTCTTGGAGGATGGAAACTTTCACCTGTTCCGGATTTTACTTTTGCTTTTCATTCATCTCAAATAGAAGAAGGTACGAACTATGTATCCTTTAGGAGTGAACAAATGGATGCGTTACTACATCAAGCATTCACTGCAGTTGGAGAAGAAAAGATGAAAAATGCCTATGGAAATTTACAGAAATATATCTCGGATGAATTGCCGTATATTAGCCTTTATTTTAGAACGGCAGCTTTAATAACCAACGAAAAAATTAAAGGAGAAATTAAGCCTAAAAAAGAATGTATTATTGGAAACATACAAGATTGGTTTATTATGGGGAAAATACCTGCATCGGATAGCAATTAAGTTTATTCAACTCCTGTATGTAAAATTGCATATGGGAGTTTTTATTCACTTATTGAAGTATTCTAAGTATTATGAACTTTCTCCGATGAAATGAATATAATATAAAAGAATATCCATTTCGTGAGAGGGGAAAGTCATGAAAATCGGATTAGCCTTATCTGGAGGCGGCGTAAGGGGGATGTCTCATTTAGGGGCGTTAAAGGCTCTTATTGAACACGGGATTAGGCCTGATTTGATAGCAGGTGCCAGTGCTGGGGCAATTGTAGCAGGTTTATATGCATATGGATATGAGCCGGAAGAGATAGAAACAATTGTAAAAAATAATGTATTTAAAATTATTGATATAGATTACTTGCAAATTATCTGTACACTATTAAATCTACGCCAAATTAAAACAAGAGGATTAAGTGGATTTATAAAGGGACAAAGGTTAGAGAAGATTCTAAGATATTACACAGATCATCAAAAAATAAAAGATACTAAGATACCTGTTGCTATATCTGCAACAAGAGTACAGAATGGAGACATTTTTTATTTTGTATCGGATAAATCATCTTTAACGGATGAAGCAAAAATAAAATATGTTGATGATATAAGTTTATATGATGCCATCAGAGCAAGTATTGCTTTTCCAGCCTTATTTCAACCAAAAGATATATTATATCAGGGAGAAATGGTATCTTTAATGGATGGAGGCGTAGTAGATAATATCCCTATTCGTGTATTGCAAAAAATGGGGGCAGATGTAGTGATTGGAATCAATTTAGGATATAATGGACGGATGGATAGAGACATAGATAGTTTTATTGAAATCGGAGAACAAGCGATAGCAATCATGTCTTATATGATTACTAAAAAAGAATATTCATCTTTGGAACGGTCTATCTATATTTATAATCCTGAAATATGGGATATTTCATTGCTTGAATTATCTGCTATAGATGAATGCATTGAAAAAGGATATGAAGCTATGAAAAAACATATTATTTCCATTAAACAAAAATTTAGGATATAATTAGTGATTTGCCTTTATTTTGTTATGATTATATAGTAAAATGAAACTTGCTTTGTATGAAGTATGCTGCAGATGGGGGTAGAAGTATGTCAGAAATACGAAAAGATATTGTTACTGGGGTATGGACAATTATTGCTGTAGAAAGGGGTAAAAGACCCCATGACTTTGAGAAGCAGTCCATAATAAAAAATAGTAAAAATTGTCCTTTCTGTGCAGGAAATGAGAGTCAAACCCCTCCAGAGGTATTGGCATATAGAACTGGTCAACAGGAACCCAATAATTCTAAATGGAAAGTAAGGGTTGTTCCAAATAAATATTCCGCATTGAAAGAGCAAAATGCGGTTGAAACTATTAAAGGTTTTTATGAAACGGTTAGTGGATATGGGGTGCATGAAGTGCTGATTGATACAGCCGACCATGAAGCTACCCTTGGAAAGATGTCTTATGAGCAGTTGGAATTAGTATTAAAAGCTTTAAAAGAAAGATACAAAGATATTTCTTCTGATGAAAAAATTAAGTATGTACAAATTTTTAAAAATCAAGGACCAGAAGCAGGGGCATCTCTTCAACATCCTCATTGGCAGATTATTGGAGTGCCACTCATGCCGGAGAACCAAAAACAGATTATAAAAGGAAGTAAAAAATATTTTCAAGAACATACAAAATGTGTTTATTGTGAAATGCTTAGATATGAGCGCAATGCAAAGGTGAGAATTATACAGGAGAATAAGCATTTTGCTTTATTTGCTCCTTATGCATCTCGATTTTGCTATGAAACATGGATTATGCCAAAACAACATTTATATGATTTTAGTCGTTTAAAAGAAGAACATCTCACTTCTTTGGCTCAGATATTAAAAGAATCCATACAGAGATACGAAAAGGTATTTGATACGTTAGCTTATAATATTTGTTTTATGGGTCCCCCTCAAGAGGCTAGTGTAGAGAAGTATTTCCATTGGCATGTACAGATCATTCCAAGATTAGGAAATTTGGCGGGATTCGAATTGAGTACAGGGGCATACATTAACCCTACTCCGCCGGAAATGGTAGCCGATACACTACAGAAAGTAGTCAAAAAAGCAAGATAAGCATGTTTTGGGAGTGGTAATATGCAAAATTCTAATTTGAAAATTCTATTTGTAGTTTCTGAAATGGCGCCCTTTGCTAAAATAGGAGGATTAGGTGATTTCTCAGGTGCTTTGCCTTTTGAAATGGCTTCGTTAGGAATGGATGTACGAATTGTTATGCCAAAGTACAAACAGATTAGTGAGCAATATACGCATTCTATGGAGTATATATGTGATTATTCGGTAAATCTTGATTGGCGAAAACAAACAGCTATTATTAGAAAATTAGATTTTGATAATAGTAGAGGAAATATTCCATGCTATTTTATAGACAATGCATATTATTTTGACAGACAGCAGATGTATAGTCACCCCGATGATGCAGAAAGGTTTGCATTTTTTTGTAAGGCTGTATTAGAAATGCTTCCTAAAATTAATTTTATGCCTGATATCATTCATTGCAATGATTGGGAAACAGGACCAATTTGTGTTTTATTACATCAACAGTACAAACACTTAGATTTTTATAAACATATAAAGACTATATTTACTATACATAATCTTCAATGTCAGGGGAATTTTCCAAAGGATACTTTAAGTTTATTGGGTTTAGGAGAAGAATTCTATCATCCTGACAGTCTGGAGTTTTATGGAAGTGTCAATTATATGAAGGCAGGAATAGTTTATAGTGATATCATAACAACCGTTAGCGCCACTTATGCGAAAGAAATACAGATGCCTGAATATGGGAACGGATTGGACGGAGTCATTAGAAAAAGACAAACGGACTTGTTTGGAATCATTAATGGAATAGATTACAATACATACAATCCGGAAACAGATTCTTATATATATCAGAATTATAATTATAATTCTTTGGACAAGAAACAAATTAATAAAATTAAATTTCAAAAAGAATTTGGTTTAGAAGAAAATTCAGAAATTCCTTTAATTGCTATGATTTCCCATTTGTCTGATGAGAAAGGCTTTGATTTAATTGAAGAAAGCATAGAAGAAATGATGCAAATGAACCTGCAATTTATTATTTTAGGAACAGGGGATCCGATTTATGAAGATTTAATTGATTCCATGCAGCATAAGTATTCAAATAAAATGAGAGCGCTTATCGTTTTTAATATTGAACTGGCTCATAAAATTTTTGCTGCGTCGGATATTTATCTTATGCCCTCAAAATTTGAAGCTTGTGGTTTAAATCAAATGATTGCACTTAGATATGGCTCTGTACCTATTGCTCGTGCAACCGGTGGATTAGCAGATACCATTATTCCTTTTGATATGCAAAATTGTGATGGCAGCGGGTTTATATTTAAAGAGCATTGCAAACAATCCATGCTTTTTACACTTAAAACTGCTATAGAATTGTATCAAACATATCCTTCTGCTTGGAAACAAATGGTTATGAGGGGAATGAAACAGAATTTTTCTTGGAATGCATCAGCCAGTCAATATGAGAAGTTATATCATAAATTGATAGAAAGCTAAAACAATATAATAGGTAATTTGTATTTTTTTGTCTAGGTGAATAAAAATCATCTAGATTTTTTTATTACTTGTGATATCATTATAGATATACTATTATTTATAATCATCCTGATTCGTTATACCACATCCAAATTTTGTATCAATAGAGGAGTGTAAGTATTGAATTTAGACTATCATGTTAAACAAGAAGAACTAGTTTTTGGACTAGATATCGGTACACGAACCATTATGGGCATTTTAGGCTATAAAAAGGATAATGATTTTATTGTTGTAGCGGCAGAACAGATAGAACATGAATCCAGAGCAATGATGGATGGCCAGATTCATGATATTTTTAAAGTTGCACAAACTGTGCAAAAGGTCAAAGAAGCATTAGAAAAACGAGTTGGAATGCAATTAAAAGAAGTAGCCATTGCCGCTGCAGGGAGAGTATTAAAAACATATTTAGTCAGAATCAATCAAAACTTGGATGGGATAAAAGAAATTGAAAAAGATATCATTAGAGAATTAGAGCTTAAAGGAATCGATGAAGCGCAGGTGAAATTGAAAGAAGAATTAGGAAATACAAATATAGATTATTTTTGTGTAGGGTATTCAGTGGTAAATTATTATTTAAACGAATATATTATTACTAATTTGGAAGGCCATAGAGGGAAAACAATTGGTGCAGATGTATTAGCTACTTTTTTACCTCGTAGTGTTGTGGATAGTTTATATGCTGTAATGGATAAAGTAGGACTAGATGTAGTGAGCCTTACCTTGGAACCTATTGCAGCAATTAATGTAGCAATTCCTGAAAATTTGAGACTTTTAAATTTGGCTCTGGTAGATATTGGGGCAGGAACTTCAGATATCGCTATTACAAAAGATGGAGCAGTTATCGGTTATGGTATGATACCCATTGCTGGAGATGAAATAACAGAGAGAATTGTACATAAATATTTGGTTGATTTTCAAACTGCCGAAAAGATAAAATATCAAATTGGCAAAGAGGAACGGGTTTCCTTCTCAGACATCTTGGGAATTCCTCATACGGTTGTTTCCCAAGAAATACTGGAATACTTGGAAGATGCAGTTGATTACTTAGCAGAAGAGATTTCAGCTAAAATTTATGAATTGAATGGGAATAAGGCCCCAAACGCTATTTTTTGTGTTGGTGGAGGAAGCCAGGTTAAAGGTTTAACAGAAAAAATTTCTGAAAAGCTTAAATTACCGAAAGAAAGAGTTGCTCTCCGAGGAGGAAATACATTAATTAATGTTAAATATGAATGCGGGCCTTTACTTTCTCCTGATGTTATAACGCCTATAGGTATTTGTGTTACTTCTGTATTGCAAAGAGGTTATGATTTTATAGAAGTAAAAGTCAATGGAGATTCTGTAAAACTTTTAAATACGAAAAAATTAACCGTAGCTGATGCAGGTATACAAAAAGGATTTAATCACACCAATTTGTTAGGAAGAAAAGGTCCTTCTCTTATCTTTAAATTAAATCAACAGGATAAAAAGATTTGGGGAGAACCGGCGACTCCAGCAGAGATTTATGTCAATGGGAAAGAAGCGAGTCTTGATACACCCATTCATGCCGGAGATGATATTACTATCAAACCGGCAATCAATGGAAAACCTGCAAAGGCATTTATAAAAGATTTTATTGATGAAAAGAAAACTAAAAAAATCACTATCAACGATATAGAAATGGAACTTTCTGTTATATGTATGTTAAATGGGGCTATAGTTGATAAAGATACTCCAATTAATAATAATGACGAAATTGAATTCTTTGAAATTCAGACTATAGAAGATTTAGCTCGATATGCAGATATTGAGGTGAATGGCAAAGAATTTTTTGTTAATGGAGTAAAAGTTGATTTGAATTATTCTGTACAAAATGGAGATGAAGTATATTTCAAAGAAATCAAAGAGGATAAGGTAATCATAGAAAAAGAAAAAAACAAAGATGATTTATCCTCTCATTTTCAGGGTATTCCTCTTATAGTAACAGTTAATGGCAATAAAGTAACCATGAAAGGGAAAAAATCCAATTATATTTTTGTAGATATTTTTAACTTTATTGATTTTGATTTGAAAAATCCTCAAGGGAATATTGTTTTAAAATTAAATGGAAAAAGAGCAGCTTTTACTGATATAATAAAGCAAGGAGATCTGATTGAGATTTATTGGGACAAATCAAATAAGGCGGATGATGTATGAGCAGATTGGTATTTTTAGAAAGAAGATATACCTGTATCCATATTGGTTTTTTATTATTGATGTTGATTCATCTGGGACTTAATAAATGGATTGGGAAATCAAATGATATATCTTTAAATGTATTTCTCCTTGTAGCAGGGTTAGCCATTATGGGCATTAAATTTTTTGTAATACAAAAAAAATTATTTTCAAAATATCAACTTTCTACCTGTTTTAAAATTATTGAATTATTATATGTCAGTGTACTCATTTATTATGATAAAGTAGTGCTATTATTTGAACCATTGATTTATTTATTGATTTTAATCGAAATTTTCTCTGTAAATACAAACTTTAATTCCTTATTTTTTTACTTTATTCCATTAATTTTATCTGCTTTATTTATGCTTGGGAAAGAGTTCTTTTTGTTGAGTAATATCATCGATACAATGTTTCTGATTGTGTCTAATATTTTCTTTATTTATATTATAAATCCAACTATTAACGAATTAGAAAGAAATTCCGACAAATATAAAGAATTGCTTATTCAGGCTCAGAAAAAAATGAGGAATTGCTAAAAATTAAAGAACATATGGAATTAGTTAATAAAGAGCTGGAACAACAAAAGGAAGAAATGAGAAAAACAAGTGAGAGCTTTAGAAATAATGTGGCAGAACTATTTATTTTAAAAGAGACTAGTTCTTATATTGGATCTGTTCTTGAAATTCAGCAGTTGCTTGAGTTGGTTTGCGATATGATTATGGGGATTTTGGGAGTGGATACT
>JAAYMW010000078.1 GCA_012521175.1 Candidatus Epulonipiscium sp. | reverse complement strand
TTGCATTGACAACTATAACACAGCTATAATTAGTTGTCAATGCAACTATTTTAACAAATATTCTTCATAGATTCATTATTATTTGTTTACAATTAAATTTTTATATCATAATATTAAAGGACAAAGCTTTATATTTAATGGATTAAACACTTTTCTTACTTTGTTTTTCTGTTCAAGTATCAGTATCTTGAACAAAAACATAATTATTACCGACTTTGATAAGAGTAAGGAGTATGACTATGGTTACAAAAAAAGTCGACCCAAAACAACATTCTAATCGTATTGTAGAGATTGATTTTTTTAGAGGGATTGCAATTATCCTTATGATGCTGTTTCATTTTTTATATGACTTACAAGTGTTTTATAATATCAATATTCCTTCCTGGAATCAATTTTGGTATTATGAGGGCAAACTATCCGCCATTCTTTTTATGCTTTTATCAGGGATAAGCTGTACACTCAGTAAAAATAATCTAAAAAGAGGTTTTAAAGTTTTTCTTATAGGAATGCTTTTAACCATTGGATCTTATATATTGATGCCTGAAGAATATATACGATTTGGCATTCTTCATCTTCTCGGGTTAAGCATGATTTTATTGCATTTTATAAAAGTCATTCCTCCTGTATGGACAGGCATTTTATCTGTAATCATTATTATTTTAGGCAGTATAATGAGCCTTATGACTGTAAACACATGGATTTTAAGTCCTTTAGGTCTTATCCATGGCAAATTTAACTCAATGGATTATTACCCTCTTTTCCCTTGGTTTGGCGTTTTCTTGATTGGAACAGTCATTGGTAGAATCGTCTACAAAGAAAAAAAGAGTATTTTCCACAAAACTTATAAGAACGGATTTTTTAACTTTCTCGGTAGACACTCTCTTTTCATTTACTTAATCCACCAACCAATATTTTTGATTATTTTATATGTGGTTTTTCATTTCATATTTAACTCAAATTAAGCTTATATTCATTGATTTAATTTACAATTCAATTTTCTTAATATATAATATAGTAACATAATACTATGTATTTTTTTATTTTTTAAAACCATATACCTATTCTGCTGCTTGAAAGGGTTAATGCTATGACAAATCCTATACTTGTCCCGTTTGTTCTTTAAATTTTAAAGCAAGAACCGTAAAATCGGGCAAAGCCCGTTTAATTTCTACGGATACGGATTTTAAACCGAACTATTCTGTCATTAACCCTCTTCATTATGATGTTATTTTATGTCCTTACTGTGGGTATACAGCATTAACTCAATATTTTCATAGTATTCGTGCTACACAAATAGAATGGATTAAAAATCAAATTTCTTCTGTATTTAAGACGAAATTATATCCAAATGTATATACTATTGAAATTGCTATCGAAAGATATAAACTGGCTTTACTCAATGCAGTTGTAAAAAAAGCCAGAGTAAGCGAAAAAGCATATATATGTTTAAAAATCGCATGGCTTTACAGGAATTTAGAAGACAAAGACAATGAAAAAAGATTTTTAGAACAAGCACTAAAAGGCTTTCTGGAAGCTTTTGAGAAAGAACGTTTTCCTGTCTGCGGCATGAATGAACATACATTAACCTATTTAATTGGAGACCTTTTCAGGCGAACAGGAGATACTGAAAATGCACTTAAATGGCTTAGTGAAGTGCTTATCTCAAGAAATGCAACTCCTCGATTAAAAGATAAAGCAAGAGATGTAAAAGATGCGATTAAAGAAGCTCGGCAAAAAAATAACGAGAAAAATACATAAAAAGTTCTCTACATACATACTGTAGAGAACTCTTTTATTGCATAGAAAATTGCTGCTGAGTTCCTATGCAATAAAATTTAAAATTCATCTATAATAATATCTTCTATAGCTTTTCCCGGAGGTACCATGGGCAGTACTTTATTGTCGATATCCACAATGCAATCGAGCAGTACTGGCTTTCTTAAACTCAAAGCTTCTTTTAATGTGCTGTCTAACTCTTCTTTTGTGGTAATTTTATAACCTTTTACGCCATAAGCATCTGCTAATTTTACAAAATCCGGTCCTCTATCCAATGTGGTTGCTGAATATCTTCCCCCATAAAACATCGTTTGCCATTGACGCACCATACCAAGCGTACCATTATTAATAACTACAATGATTAATGGAATATGATATGCCGTAATGGTAGCCAGTTCATTGCAGTTCATTCTAAAACTGCCGTCCCCGGCAATATGAATTACTTGTTTTTCAGGCATTCCCAATTGAGCTCCTATTGCTGCGCCTGTACCATACCCCATTGTTCCAAGACCTCCAGAAGTAATCAACGTACGAGGTTTTGCGAACTTATAATATTGGGCGGTCCACATTTGATGCTGTCCCACTTCTGTTGTAATGATGGCTTCTCCCTTGGTCATATCATAAATCTTTTCTATTATATATTGTGGTCTTAAACTATCATCCTGAGGATAAGCAACAGGATATTCCTTCATAATTTCTTCAATTTTCTTATTCCAACCATTAGGCGTTTTCTTCTTTAATCTTTCATTCAATATTCTTAAAACTTCTTTGACATCTCCTATGATACAATGATGGGTTTTTATATTCTTGTTGATTTCTGCCGGATCAATATCTATATGAATAACCTGTGCATTAGGTGCAAATCCTTCTAATTTACTTACTACCCGATCACTAAAACGAGCCCCTATGGCAATCAATAAATCACATTCTGTTGCTGCAATATTGGATGCCTTTGTTCCATGCATTCCAATCATACCTGTATACAATTTATGAGTTGCAGGAAATGCTCCCTGACCCATTAAACTACAGGTCACAGGTGCACTAATCTTTTCTACGAATTGAAGCAATTCCTCAGTAGCATCCCCATAAATGATGCCTCCCCCTGCATATACAAAAGGCTTTTCCGATTGATTAATGATATTGATTGCTTCCTCGATATCTTTTTCCCTTATATATTCCGTATATACAGGAATCGATTTTGGCTCTTGATAATGATAGTCTGCTTTCGCAGCCGTCACATCTTTTGGAATATCAATCAACACAGGCCCTGGACGGCCTTCTTTTGCAATATAAAAGGCTTTTCGAACAATGTCCGCTAAATCTTTTACATCTTTTACGATAAAATTATGCTTCGTGATAGGCATAGTAATTCCGCAAATATCAACCTCCTGAAAACTGTCTTTCCCTAATAAAGGAACTGCTACATTACCTGTTATCGCCACCATAGGCACAGAGTCCATATATGCCGTTGCAATACCCGTTACCAAATTGGTTGCCCCGGGACCTGATGTCGCAATACATACACCTACTTTCCCAGTTGCTCTGGCATATCCGTCAGCTGCATGGGCTGCCCCTTGTTCGTGAGCAGTTAAGATATGTCTTATCTCATGTTGATGTTTGTATAATTCATCATAGATATTTAAAACAGCTCCTCCCGGATACCCAAAAACCGTATCCACTCCCTGCTCTTTTAAACACTCTATTAAGATTTGAGCGCCAGTAAGCTGCATAAAATCCCTCCTTTTATAAGAAAGAGTTTCCTGTGTAAGAATGATAGGGACCACCGTGGGAGGCGACCCCTACTATTTTTTAATATTTTAATACTCCTCCCGTACTTGCAGATGAAACTAATTTTGCGTACCTTGCAAGATAACCGGTCTTTATTTTTGGTTCTGGAGGTATCCAGTTTTCTTTTCTTCTTTGAAGTTCTTCATCGGATACTTCTAGTTCTATGGTTCCATTAATCATATCTATGGATATGATATCCCCCTCGTTTACAAAGGCTATAGGGCCACCTTCAGCCGCTTCAGGAGATATATGTCCAATAGAAGCTCCTCTTGTGGCACCGCTGAATCTTCCGTCCGTAATGAGTGCCACATCTTTATCCAGCCCCATTCCCGCCAGTGCCGAGGTAGGTGTAAGCATTTCCCTCATGCCCGGACCTCCTTTGGGCCCTTCGTAACGAATCACAACGACATCTCCCTTGTTAATTTTTCCACCGAATATTGCAGCAGTAACCTCTTCTTCGGAATCAAATACCCTTGCCGGGCCTTTATGCTGCAACATTTCTTCTGCCACAGCAGAACGTTTTACAACACATCCATCAGGAGCTAAATTACCTTTTAATACAGCAATCCCTCCTGTCAAACTGTAAGGATTCTCAATCGGTCTAATAATATTGTGATTTTTATTCACTGCCGATGCGATATTTTCTCCCACAGTTTTTCCTGTTACTGTGATTAAAGATAAGTTTAATAAATCCTTTTTAGACAATTCCTTCATTACAGCCTGAACACCGCCTGCTTCATATAGATCCACAATGAAATTATGACCTGCAGGAGCCAGTTTGCACA
>JAAYMW010000077.1 GCA_012521175.1 Candidatus Epulonipiscium sp. | reverse complement strand
GAAATCACAATTTTAGCTAAATCCCCGGGAATAAATGGAATAACTCCCACCCCAAGAGCAGCCGTAAACTGCATTTTTGCCTGATATGCCAGCCAGGCAGTACCGATTCCGTAGCACACCACCGTGCCCAGAACCATTCCAATAAAACATAAATACCATTTTTCAAAAAAGGAATCAATAAAAATTCCTGCAATAAGTGCCATAAATATGAATCCAATAATATATCCTCCGGTTGGCCCGAGTAACTTAGATGGTCCTCCACTAAAATTAGAAAATACGGGAAGACCGATAAAACCTATTAACATATAGATTATGTAACTCATTGTTCCCTTCTTCATTCCAAGGGCATAAAGGGCTATGTAGATTACTAAATTTGTAAAGGAAATAGGTACTAAACCAATAGGTATGGATAAAGGTCCAAGTATACAAATGATTGCAGCCATAACTCCGATAATTGCCATTTTATAAACATTTGATTTCTTTTCTATAACTCTCTCCATTCCTTTTCACTCCTTTTTATATTATTGATGTCTATTGAAGTATATATGAAAAAAATTCTATTGTCAACACGTTTATAAAATATAGTTAACAATATAGATGGCATGACTTTTCATAGACAGCTCATAAGATATTTGATATAATGATAAAAATTAATTCATACTATTTTTATCGGATTAATTAACATTTTGTGGTAATATAGAATTTTGGGAGGCATATTATGATGAGGTTAAAAGAGGAAGCTAACAGATGTCTTTTGTGCAAAAATCCCCGTTGTAAAGCAAAATGTCCTATTAATACCCCTATCCCGGAAGTGATTCAACTTTTCAAAGAAGATAAAATTCAGGAAGCAGGGGAGCTGTTGTTTAATAACAATCCCCTTTCCGTTGTTTGTGCATTGGTATGTCCCCATGAAAATCAGTGCAAGGGAAATTGTATTCGAGGAATCAAAGGAGAACCCATTGAATTTTATGAGATTGAAAACTATATCTCTATGAAATTCTTAGATTCTAATGAAACTCAACCTGTTAAATTAGACAAAGACAGAATTGCTGTTATCGGGGCAGGACCAGCAGGAATTACCATCGCTTTTATTCTTGCTTCAAAAGGATATAGAATTACTATCTTTGAAAGTAAGGATAAAATAGGCGGAGTACTTCGATATGGTATTCCCGACTTTAGACTTCCGAAGGATATCTTAGACAAAATTCATCGAAAGCTTGTCCAAATGGGTGTAAAAATAAGACCAAATACACGGGTTGGTCCCGTAATCACCATTGATAAACTTTTTGAAGACGGTTATAAAGCGATTTTTATAGGAACCGGTGTATGGAATCCAAAAACGTTAAATATAAAAGGTGAAACCCTGGGACATGTTCATTATGCTATTGACTATTTAAAATCCCCACAAGTCTATGATTTAGGCAAAAGTGTCTGCGTGATAGGCGCCGGTAATGTGGCAATGGATGCCGCAAGGACAGCTAAAAGAAATGGCGTGGAACAGGTTACGATTCTTTACAGAAAAGGTTTTGAGGATATGACAGCTACAAAAGCTGAAATTGAAGATACCAAAAAAGACGGCATTATTTTTGAATTATTCAAAGCGCCTACAGAAATTACTGATGAGGGCGTAAAATATATAAAAACCAAAAAAATAGTCAATGATGAAGGCAAAACAGAAACAATTTTCGTAGAAAATTCTGAGGGCTTTTATTCCTGTGATTCCGTTATTATAGCAGTCAGCCAGGCCCCTCGAAATATTATCGTTTCTAATAATAAAGGACTTAAAACAGGCAAAAGCGGACTGCTTATTGCCGATGAATTCGGCCATACCACAAGGCAAGGCGTTTTTTCTGCCGGAGATGTGGTAACCGGTGCTAAAACTGTAGTAGAAGCCGTAAATCATGCAAAAATTGTAGCACAAGCTATTGATGATTATTGCAGAGAAACACACAAAACTCCGGACATTTGATGTACATCAAATGTCCGGGGTTTTCTATACCAGAACGTTTTCCAACTCGGAATCCCCCACAAATAAAATACTTGCAGGGACTTGATCGATGATTTCTTCGATTTGTCCAAGGGAGTTAGCCATTCCAAGAATATTCAAATCCGTTGATTGTTCCTTGATTAAATCATAGAAGTTTCCTACTTTAACATCTATTTTCGTACTGATTGGCAATCTTGCATCTTCTATAAACTTTAATAATTCTTTTTCTATCTTTGGTACCTGTGAGCTGTTCTCTGCTACACGGCATAAAGTCAAGTTTCCATTCCAATTTTTCATGATTTGAATAGCACTTAAAACTGCTAAATTGTAATTTTTACTCTTGCTTCTTAACCACAAATGAATATCCTTTTCCTGTCCAAATCCGTACTTCGGATGAATACGCAAGCATAACAGTCCTATTCTTTTTCTTACATCCTCCAGATTCTTTAGCATTTCTAAAAATATCTTTCTCTTTTCTGCTTCTTCACTAAGGGTAAAAAAGATAGTATTCGGAGGAAGAAATACATTCAGTAAACTTTGTAAAACGATATTCAAGTCTTGATTAAAGTCTCTGCTATTAATCACTATCTTTTGTGCAAATAGATTTTCCTCTTTTAAAGGCTGTAAAACCGTATCAATCTTCTCTTCGAGTTCTTGCCTGTCAGCCCCATTATCATTCATCGTTAAACAATACACTCTGCCGGAAGGATTGATTAAACTGCGAATAAATCGAGATATTCTCCTAAAGTCTTCGGAATTTTCAACAGGAATCAAAATAGAGGGCTTCCATAATCTAGGATGGTAAGGCATGGTCATGGACTTTTGCGCTCCCCACTCTGCCAGAGCTATAAATACGCCACCTCTTACATCTCCCCATGGAGAGACCAAATTTCTTCTCCTTAACATATAGTAGATGATTAATACTACAAAAAAGGTAATCCATGTAAACCATTGATTGATTAAAAACATAGAAAATACACAGCCAACCAATCCGATGATAGGAATTAAAATGGAGATTCTAAATCGAAGTCTGAAACTGATTACTCCTATAGCCTGTTCAATAAGAACAACTAAATTAATCATACAGTAAGTCGTTAAGAAGAAAAGTGTCAACATTTCAGCCAAACTATTTAAATTACTGGCCAACAATACAACCAGTGAAATAAGGGATGAAACGATCACTGCATTTCGCGGCTCGTTATTTGCCGTTTTCTTTGCAAAAATTTTTGCAAAAGGAATGGATCTGTTCTCTGCTAAAGCAGCCAATGTACGCGGAGCACTTACCAATGAGGACAAAGCAGAGGATAGAACAGCTCCCATAATTCCTGCAACAATAAGAATTTTATATTTCCCTAACTGAAAAATAATCGAATTGTCTGAAAGCAATACTTCTTCAGGTACTCTATAGGCATACAATAAAGCAAATAAAATATAAATTCCCAGACCTGTCATAACAGCAGCTAGAGTTCCTCTAATAATACTTTTCCTTGGATTTTTAAGTTCTCCAGACATGGATGCACCTGCTAAAATACCGGTAACTGCCGGGAAAAATATCGCAAAGGTACTCCAATACCCACTTTGCTCAAAATCTCCTATTAATACGGAACTTCCTGAATTCAGTGATGGGCCCATTATAAAGGAAACAATAGAAAGAATCATAGCTCCCAGTATAAAATATTGTATTCTGAAAGCTAATTTGGCACTGACTACAGATAAAACAGTTAACATGCCCCATACGACTAGTCCTACCAACCAGCTGGGATGGTCAAAAAAAGAATTCCATACTTCTGTAAATCCTGTAATATAGAATGCAACTGAAAGAGCTTGTGAAAAATATAAAGGAATCCCTATAGCTCCCCCGATTTCTAGCCCAAGAGACCTGGATACAATGGCATAAGCTCCCCCTGCGCCGATATCTATATTGGTTAACATAGATGACATGGATAAGGTAGTGGCAATGGTAATAATATGAGCCAAAATAATAATCGTCAAAGTTCCTATTATACCAGAGTTTCCAACTATCCATCCCATACGCAAATACATAACAACACCCAGAATGGTTAAAACCGTCGGTGTATAAACGCCTTCAAATGTTCCAAGACCTTCTTTGTGAGTTTTTTCCATAGGCTTTATTCTCCTTTTATCAATTGTATTATGCTTCCCATCCTTTGCAAACATCCACCCACGAAGAATAATTTGAGTATTTTTCAAGTTCTTCAATGGACAATTCTATGGCACTGTTACTGCTGCCACAAGCGGGAAACACCGTATTAAAACGTTTTAGCGGTTTATCTAAATAAACCTGTACCCCTTCATGAATTCCAAAGGGACATACGCCGCCAACAGCATGTCCTACTAATTCAACTTTTGCTTATCTACTCAATATAATACTATTTAACGCATCAATCAAATTGGGATGTTATCTGCTTCACTTCATTATAAAGCAGCTCTGCCATATCGCGGCACTCAACAAGTGAAAAACCCAGCAGCTCAAAAATTCTGTTAACCTTTTGTACATAGTTTTCTGGTTTGTATTCGAAAGTTTCTATCATCTTAACAGCTTTCTTTTCGTTGATGCAGTAAATATTATTAAAAGCAAACAGTACTTGATTTAAACATGAAATAGCACGGAAAAGATGGCCTGCTATATAATATTTATCTCCTGAACTTAAATTAGCTTTCACAAACATTAATGAAAATCCTGCTTCAAATATAAAAAAGTCGACTAAACTTTTTTGAAGGACTGTGGGATAAATTTCTGCACGTTTTTTCAATTCGAAGAAAGATTTGTTTTTAGCATAGAGTATTTTACTAATCGCCAATTCTCCCCGATACATGGCGCTGATGTATCCATGAGGGTGCCCCGTTTGGTAATTGGCAGTCACTATTCCTTCTTCTGTATCTTTCATAATTTGTTCCACACGATTTATATCCCGTAAAATTAAATCCACATGATATCCATTAATAACTAACCAACCACCGCCATTCACCCACGCACCCCATGCTCCGGGAGGCACAACCAGGTTGCTTCTATGCTCGTCATCCAGCTCAGAAGCCAGACCGTTGATTGCTTGAATATCAAATAACTCTGGCCTGTAGTAAATGCCGATGTCAATATCCGAATTCTCTGAATGGGTTCCCCTTGCACGGGAACCTCCTAAAACAATTCCTTCTATAAAAGGCAAAGAGGATAATTTCTCTGCTGCTGATTGAATAATGTCTTCTACCATACCAAAGTCTCCTTTTTTATAATCTCATAATACGCCTTAAGCCAATTTGTTGCTTCTTCTGGTGCAATAGTACCATTTCTCAGCTATTAGCTATTATATTTGTTCCCATATAAGCATCCTTTATAATCAATTAATAAGCATATTAAGAAATTATAGACATTATATTAGACAAGGCAATATCTACCTTGTCTTTTCATTTTAATGTTTATAATCTTTATGCAAAATGATTCATCGCTTCTTTGGCTTCTTCCTTTTTATCCTCTTTTACCCGTTCCATAAAAAAATTATAAAACAACTCTTGCCCTGGGTTCATACACAACGTTCCTTTCCATATTTAAAGTTTATAAATCATTATTTTTAGCACAAGTCCTTAATTCATTCCGTAATTAGCCTAAAGCTCTAAATAGGTCTAAATCTCTACGGTTAAATATAATTATATACCCTGTTCTGTTACCATTCAATCATTGTTAAGTTTTTGGCATCATAAGCCTTATAATATTTCAATGAATGTGTACTTCTATTTTTTACAACTCGCATATAAGAAGCGTCCATAGCCTATCTCTGAAACATTTTTCATCAACTCTCCATTTAACCAAAGTGCAGTATCAGCAAAATTTCTATTTTCCAACGGCCATTTGGAGTGATGGTTGGATTGAAAATCTTCATCTGACAAGGCATTTAATTTTTCCACCCACTGATCATGAAGTGACTGGATGGTTGCTTTTGCTTCTTCAATACTTCCGGGCCAAAGGATATCTTCTTTTTTCAGGGTACCTGCTCCAAAATTATAGTCTAATGCTGTGCTCCACCAGTATATAATATGCCACATAATCCATGCGATACTGGAAGGTCCTATCTCATAGCTTTCGGTTTCAGGCCAATCTATAGACCATTGATCAGCTTCTTTTCTTACCTTAAGACTTGTTGGTACAAAGCCCCAATAGGCTTCTTCCTCATCCAAATTGTTTGTATAATAAAGATAAAGCTGCCAGCACATATCAAGCTGAAACAATATGCTCTCTTTAATTAAAAAATTCTTCATTAGTTATAACACTCCTTATCTTTTCACCGCTTGATTCAGAGACTGATCAGAATATACTACTAATCCATGTTGATTACAATACACATAGAATTTGCCGCCCTTATTCATAGGAATCCTGCAAGTGGGGCTTTGCTCCGGATACAAACGGTTCAGAAATACTCTGTCGGTCTTTACATAAGCTACAAAAGAAATATAATGTTCTTTGGTCATTGGATGATCAAAGGTTATAAAATAGTCCATGTCTATTTCCTCTACTGTAATTTTGATTGCATCCGATGAATCCACAGGCAGTATACGTTCCAGTTTCCTCCCACAACAGAAAATAGAGGCACTTCCTGTGCTAACCAGAATATTGCCACAAGTAGGACAGACATAAAAACGTACTTTGTCGATATTTCCGCTATCCGGCTTGTTTGACGTAATTTCGCCTTCCATCATCTGTTTCATATCCACACCCAAAATGGTAGATAACTCTGGCCATAGAGACAGATCCGGGCATCCTAAACCACATTCCCATTTTGAAACCGTTTTACTTTGAATCCCCAATGCATCTGCAATATTTTTCTGAGTAAGTTTTTTTTCTTTTCTAAGCTTGGCAATCAATTGTCCTATTTTCACACAATCCATGCCTTCACCTCCATCTCTGTTAGTATAACATATTTATAGAAATCTTACGACGACATCTGTATCAAAGTCTAAATCAAGATTATCCGTCAAATTCTTTTGAACCCTTTGCGTACTCAATAAGGGAACAACTCATAATAAAGGAGCTGTTGACTATACATTTAGTACAACAACTCCTTCTGATTAAGGAATTGATTCAATATTTAAAACGTTAAAACAGGAACAACAGGTACCACTACTTAATCCAATTTCAAAATTAACTCAAGAACCCTCTTTGCACAAATTTCCATTTCTTGTCGAGAAATTAAACCTAATGCTTTGGCTTCCATAAGACGCTCCGGGTAACCGCAGCCCATTTTGACATCATTTCCTGCTTTCACTTCTTTATAATGTTCTCCATAGGTCCACCAATCCGTAGTGACCATGCCTTCCCATCCCCATTCGCCTCTCAGGATATCTTCCAGCAGCTCTCTATTTTCAGATGCCCGATGTCCATTAATGATATTATAAGAGGACATAATGCTCCATGGTTTCGCTTCTTTAACAATGATTTCAAAGGGTTTTAAATAAATTTCCCTGGCTGCTCGTTCAGCCACTCTGGAATCGCTGTTCTTTCTGTTGGTCTCCTTGTTGTTTAGAGCAAAATGTTTGACAGTTGCTCCAATATGCTGGGATTGAATCCCTTTTACCATGGCTGCAGCCAGTTTGCCAGCCAAAAACGGGTCTTCAGAATAATATTCAAAGTTACGACCACACAAGGGACTTCTG
>JAAYMW010000076.1 GCA_012521175.1 Candidatus Epulonipiscium sp. | reverse complement strand
TCACCATTAAGAAGGGAACTAAAGAACTTGCTATCGATAAAGTATTCGAATACACCGGCAACGGTACAGAAAAATACAATAAAGATGGCGTAGACTATGTAGTACTCTTCATCACAGCTGATAAAGACGGAAACGCTGTAACAGCAAACGTAGTAAAAGATCAACTCACAATCTCCTTCAAAGAAATCAGCGTAAAAGCATTAACAATCACTGATGCAGCAAGCAACGACAACGTACTTGCAGGCTTTGAAAACAAAAAAGTAACTATTCAGTAATCTAAAAACATTAAAAAACCCGTAGGGAATAAATTCCCTACGGGTTTTGTCTTTTAGATTATTGTTGAGAGAGAAGGTATGGGTTGTTGAATAGGTATACGAGTTGGGCATGTTGAACGGCTGTTTTTTCCTGGGCTACTTGAGCAGAGAGGATTGCCAGTTCCGCTTGCTTTAAGTTTAATTCGATTACCATACCTAAATCATATTGGGTTTTTAAAATATTATATTGTTCTTTTGCCTGCTGTAATTTTGCGGTGTCTATTTGGTATTGTTCTTCCAATTGTTTAATTTGGTTATAGGTGGTACGGATTTTGTCTCGAAGATTATTTTTAGCTTGCATTTCGTCAAGCCTTGCTTGGTTTAATTTGCTTTCTTTTACTGCATACGTATCCGTTGGATTAATGGCTGAATAGGTATAGAGACGCAGGTTATACTCTGCTTGCTTTACCGCTTCTCCTTTTAGAATAATGGACGGATCTTTAACCAACGCTCTTTCTATATAAGCATTAAGTTCAACTTCATTCATTTCCATAGGTGTAAAATCTAAAGCATAGTCTAAAGAAGCTCTTTCTTTGTCATCTATGCCCATGAGGCGATTTAATTTTATGTATTCATTATCTAAGGCTTTTTTAAGAGCTTCCAGTTGCTTTTGCTGGTTTTTGTAATTTTGTTCTGCCGTAGTTTTATTAAAGTCGCTTTCTAGTCCTAAATTTGCTTTTTGGGTTGTGATATCTAACTGGGTTTTAGTAGTTTCCAAGGATTTGCTTAACAGCTCAATATCTTTTTTTAGATTTTGTATCGAATCGAAGGATGCTTTAACTTGGTATTTGATAACGCCTTCTTGAATTTGTTTCTGATATTTGGTTGCTGTCACTCCGTAATCCGCTTGGGTTGATGCAAGAAGTGCATTAATATGAGCTGCTTCCGCAACAAAAAAAGCTTGTTCACTGGTATTATCTCCTACAGCAGGTCTATGAACTACTACAGCATCCCGAGCAATTTCTTGGGTTTCTTCGGATATTTTGAGGCTTTCTTCTATGCTTTTTAGTGCTAAACTATTTTTTAGAGCCTTTTCTACTGCTTCTTCGTAGGTTATCTTGGTACTTTCTTCAGCAATATTTAATGATGGATATTCCATTGGTTTTGTTTCTTGTATTTCTATTGCTTTTTCCGATGTTGTATCAATTGATATAATGTTATTGGTTTCATCCCAGTTTACCTCTGCACCGAAGGCTTCGCTGACAAAGCGAAGGGGTATCATGGTATTTCCGCCAACTTGTTTTGGAGAAACAGATAATTCAACAGGCACTCCGTTTTTCTTTACAATCTTTGTTCCTGGAATAAAGTTTAATTCCATATCGGTGGTCTTAGCTCTTACGGCTCCTGTAGCATCATCCCAATTTACTGTAGCTCCCAGTACTTCGAATATTTCTCTAAGACCTACCAATGTGGTTCCATTTTCAAGAATGGGGGCAACCTTTAGCGGGCAAGGAATACCATTAACCTGCAAAGTTATAGCCTCAGAAGCATATAGAGGAAGAGAAGATGAAATTAACAGGGATGCCAGGGTTATGGATGCTATTTTTCTTATATGTCTTTTCAAGTTTATTTTCCTTTCTATTTTATTTAATGAATTAACAAAGGGAAAAAACGTAGGGGATACTGCTTCCCTACGTTTTTTAT
>JAAYMW010000006.1 GCA_012521175.1 Candidatus Epulonipiscium sp. | reverse complement strand
TTGGAGTAAAAAATACCAAACCAATAACTCCCGGTCAACCTGCAACATTAGAAATTACAGCAAACAATCAAGGTCAGTCCACAGCAAGCAATGTAGAAATTACTTTAACCGGACTCAAAAAAGACGGTCTGTCCGTCATAGAAGGAAGCAGTACTTCTTTTATACCCAGTATTAAACCTGGTGAAACAAAAACAGTACAATTTAAAGTTATGGCTTCCGGGACATTGGAAGGAAATGTTGAACCTGTAAATATTGAATATACATATGCAGACGGTACAACCACAGCCCAAAAAGGGACACAACAAGTCTTTATTTCTTTAGACGGAAAAACCCTTGGAATTTCAGATCTATACATAGAAAATATTATTGCTCCAGATTACTCAGTGGGCGTTGGCGAAGACTTTACTCTCGGATTTACTCTGGTAAATAATTCAAAATATAATGCAAAAAATGTTAAAATTACTCTTGACGGAGGAGATATTTTAAAACCAAAATCTCAAAACATTTACTCTTTAAAAGAATTTAATGCCGGAGCCAAAAAGAATTTTTCAGCAACATTCTGGGCAAGTAGTGATGCTGAATACAGAAACTATCCAATTGAAATCAAAGTAGAATATATCCCCTATCAAGGATCCGATGATATAGCGACTTTCAGCCAATATGCCGGAATTAATGTGGATGGGAATAAAAGCGGAAGTGCTAAAAGTAAGCCCAGAGTTATTATCGGGGAATATACTGTAAATCCTCAGATTGTAAGAGCTGGTCAAGAATTTGATTTAAGTATAGGCTTCACCAATACACATGGTCATAAAGTGGTTCAAAATATGAAAGCTACATTAACTATTAATGAAAAAGGCAAGGATGATTCAGAAGATACCGGTACTGTATTTACTCCTGTAAGCGGACAAAGTAATATGTTCTATATCGCTGAACTCAGTCCCAGTGCTACAGTTATAAAAAATGTACGTATGTATACTGTTCCCGATGCCAGTCCAAAAACCTATGAAGTAACGGTTGAGATGGAATATGAAGATTCTAACGGAGAGGCTTATACCGAAACCGCTAAAATCGGTATTCCCGTACAGCAAAGTACCCAAATTGATATTGGTGAAGTAAGAGTTGAAGGGGAAGCAATGGTGGGCTCCCCTACCTATATTGTGACTCAAATTTTTAATACCGGACGAACAAATATCAAAAACCTTATGATTTCTTTAGAAGGACCTTTTGAAAAACAGGAAGCTAATTTATTTGTAGGGAATTTCGAGCAAGGCAGTGAAGAATATTTCGAAGGAATTATTATTCCTACTCAAACTGGAGAATGCACTGGAGAATTAATTGTGTCTTATGAAGAAATAACCGGTGAAAAACAAGAAATACGAGTACCTTTCACTATGAATGTTATGGAACCAGCTCCACCGGTTGACATGGGTATGGGTCCTGACGGCATGGGTATGATGCCTACCGATATGGAAAACAAACCATTTTATAAAAAACCTATTGTTTGGATTATAACAGTTGTTATCATTGCATTAGGCTCCGGAGCTTTCATTTTTATAAAGAAAAAGGGAAAAAGAAAAGAGATGAGCTTAGATGAATAGTTTAGACTTAATACTAATGAGCATACGCAATTTGTGGCGTCGCAAATTGCGTACATCCCTTACTATATTAGGTGTTATTATTGGAACCAGTTCCATTGTGCTTATGCTTTCTTTAGGTTTTGCAATGAACCTAAACTTAGAAAATTCTATGAAACGCTGGGGGGACTTATCTGTCATTGACGTTTGGCCAAATTACAGTAAAATGACGTCTAATCAAGAACAACCCTCCATTTCTGAAGAAGAAATTACCCAGCTAGAGAGTCTTTCCAATGTAGAAATGGTACTGCCCCAACTGTCCCTGTATGTTCCCGCAGTAATCGGGAAATACAAGGGATATATTGAAATTATAGGTATTACTCCTCAAGCCATGAAAGCTCTGGGATACAATGTAGGAGAAGGAAGAGAATTTAATGAAGATGACCGCATGGTAATGATTGCCGGCACTCAAATACCAATGATGTTTGAAAAAATTGGATCATCCAATAGAGGGAGAATGATGGGTAGATGGGATGAAAACCAAGAAGCTCCCTTCGAGATGTTAAATCAAATTGTAAAAATCTCCTTCGACCACAGTTATGGAGAAAAAAATGTTCCAAAACCAACTGTAAAAGCTCCTCGCCCTACGAATGTCATGGTAATAGGTATAATGGAAGATAAAAATTACGAAACCAATTACCGTTGTTATATGCCTGTAGAATCTGTAAAAAAGCTCATCTTGGAACAAAAAGAATATGAACGAAAAGTCCAGGAAGCCAATGGGGAAAAAGTTTCAAAGAATAAAAAAAACAAAGAACTCACTTATCAAAATGTTAAAGTGAAAGTAAAAGATGTTCATTCCGTAGATGGTGTTTTAGAACAAATACGCAATATGGGATTAGAAGCGTATAGTATGTCGGATGGACTAAAAGAAGTAAAAAATATGTTTAGAGGGATTCAAATGGTTCTTGGAGGTATTGGTGCCGTCTCACTTCTTGTTGCTGCTTTAGGCATTACGAATACGATGATCATGTCCATCTATGAAAGAACAAAAGAAATCGGCATTATGAAAGTAATCGGTGCTATTCTGACGGATATTAAAAAGATGTTTTTAATAGAAGCAGGAATGATTGGTTTTCTTGGAGGCCTTGCAGGAATTTTAATAAGCCTTCTTATCTCCTTTCTTCTTAATCGCTTTGGTTCAGGAGGACTCTTAGGAAATATGTTCGGGCCACCGGAAGAAGGCGTAAAAACCTATGTATCGGTAATACCAATCTGGCTTTTAGGAACAGCTTTATTATTCAGCAGCCTCATCGGAATGATCGCAGGTTACTTCCCAGCCCGTAGAGCCATGAAACTCTCTGCCCTCAGTGCCATTAAAACCGAGTAAATTAAGAACTCCATTGGAGTTCTTAATTTTTTGTGCCCGTTTCAAAACAAGTGTTTACTCTCATGTGCTGCCAGTGTATAATAACATTTGAAATTTTTTAAAAGATAAGGAGCTAAATATGAGTATTTTAACTGTAGAAAATTTAAGCCATGGCTTTGGTGATAGAGCAATTTTTAACAATGTTTCATTTCGTCTTTTAAAAGGAGAACATGTTGGCTTGATCGGAGCCAATGGAGAAGGAAAATCCACTTTTATGAATATTATTACCGGCAAATTGGAACCGGATCAGGGAACTATAGAATGGGCAAAACGTGTGCGTGTAGGTTATCTCGACCAACATACGGTACTACAAAAAGGCCAGACAATCAAAGATATATTAAAAAGCGCATTTCAATATTTATTTGATCTTGAAAAAGAAATGAACGAGCTATGCGAAAAAATGTCTGATGCCACTCCGGAAGAATTAGAAAAAATGCTTGAAGATTTCGGAATGATTCAGGACATATTAACCCATAATGATTTCTATATGATAGATGCCAAAGTACAAGAAATTGCCAGAGGTTTGGGACTGGAAGATATCGGATTAGATAAAGATGTTAATGATTTAAGCGGTGGTCAAAGAACAAAAGTGCTGCTTGGAAAATTACTTTTAGAAAAGCCTGATATACTCCTCTTAGATGAGCCTACCAATTATCTTGACGAGCAACATATCGAATGGTTAAAACGTTTTCTTCAGGAATATGAAAATGCCTTTATTCTCATCTCCCACGATATCCCCTTTCTTAACAGTGTTATTAATTTGATTTATCATATGGAAAATCAAGAATTAAATCGCTATGTTGGGGACTATAATAATTTTATACAGGTTTATGAAGCAAAAAAACAACAACTCGAAGCTGCATATAAAAGACAACAACATGAAATTGCTGAATTAAAAGATTTTGTCGCCAGAAATAAAGCCAGGGTCTCTACAAGAAATATGGCTATGTCCAGACAGAAAAAACTTGATAATATGGAAATCATAGAATTAGCTAAAGAAAAACCAAAGCCTGAATTTCATTTCAAAGAATCCAGAGCCTCTGGAAAATTAATTTTTGAAACCAGAGATTTGGTGATCGGTTATGACGAACCTCTTTCAAAGCCTTTAAATCTCAAAATGGAAAGAGGCCAAAAAATTGCTCTGATGGGTGCCAACGGTCTGGGTAAAACCACTCTTCTAAAAAGTATTTTGGGAGAAATTAAGGCACTTTCCGGTTCCGTAGAATTGGGAGATTATCTCCATATAGGTTATTTTGAACAGGAAATAAAAGAAAACAATTATAATACCTGCATAGAAGAAATGTGGAAAGAATTCCCTTCCTTTACTCAGTTTGAAGTACGGGCTGCCTTGGCAAAATGCGGATTGACTACAAAACATATTGAAAGCAAAATACTGGTTTTAAGCGGTGGAGAACAAGCAAAAGTAAGACTTTGCAAACTTATTAATAAAGAAACCAATCTATTGGTGTTAGATGAACCGACCAATCATTTGGATGTGGATGCAAAAAATGAATTAAAACGAGCACTAAAAGCCTACAAAGGAAGTATTCTTCTTATTTCTCACGAGCCGGAATTCTATTCTGATCTCGCAACGGATGTATGGCATTGTGAATCCTGGACAACAAAAATTATTTAAAATGAAGCATTAGGTGGTCTATATGAGACAACACTCAAAAAATTGGTACAAGCTTGATAATGCCGGAAAGTTATACCCTTCAATTACCTCTACAAGGGTTTCCACGGTATTTCGGGTTTCAGCTACCTTATATGATGAAGTCAATCCAACGCTTTTACAAACAGCGTTAAACAATATTATAGAACGTTTCCCGTATTATAAAGTCAATCTTAAACGGGGACTTTTCTGGTATTACTTTGAATATACCGGAAACTGCCCTGTAATAGAAAAGGAGACGTTTTATCCGTGCATGTTTATGTACTATAAAAGAAAAAAGTCTTTTCCTTTCCGAGTACTATATTACAATAAAAAAATAAGCATTGAAATCTCCCATAGTATTACGGACGGCACAGGTGTTGTAATATTTTTAAAATCTCTTCTTTTAGAGTATTTTAGACTGCTTAACAATAATCTATGTCTTGAGAAAGATCATGGAATATTCTTTTCCCATGACCCAATAGATCAGGAAGAGACTGAAGATGCTTTTCACAAATATTATCAAAAACATATACCTGATCCACCAAAACTTAAAAAAGCTTTTCATTTTCCTTTTAAGCTGAATGCTAAAGGAGAATATAATATTATTACCGGTATTATCCCTATAGAACCACTACTCGCTGCTGCAAAAAAACATCATGTTTCTTTAACTCAGTATTTATTGGCATTATATTTTGATACCATACAGGAATATATTCATTCTAATAAGGTCAAGCTTCGTCATCCTGTAGTTATGAATGTTCCGGTAAATTTAAGGAATCTTTATCCATCAAAGACAATGAGGAACTTTTTTATCAGTATTACGCCTCAAATTGATTTTCGCTTAGGGACTTATTCTTTTGATGAAATTTTAGATTATATCAAATGTTATATGAAAATGTCCATTACCCGTAAAAATATTAGTCGATACATTCATAAGAATGTAAAAAATGAAAAATCTCTTTTTGTAAGACTGATTCCTCTTTTTATTAAAAATTTGCTCCTGCCTGTGCTATATAATAAATACGCTGAAAGGAATTTTACGAGCAGTATTTCAAATCTCGGTCAGATTACCATGCCAAAGTCAATAGAAAATAAGATAGAACGTTTTGAATTCTACCCTCCTCCCAGCAGAGGGAATATTATAAAACTTGGGGTTGTAAGTTATAAAGACAAGATTTATATTTCCTTTGGGAGCTTAACCAAAACCACAGAAATAGAAAAAATCTTTTTTCGTAAAATTAGAAGGATGAATATTCCCGTAAAAATAGAAACCAATAGGGAGTGATGCTATGCCATACTGTCCAAAATGTGGAGTTGAAATAGATTACACAATTAAAAATTGTCCATTATGTACTTTTCCTATCCCCAAAATAGATGAAGATACGAATCCAATATCTACTGAAAACAAATTTCCTCATCCAGAAAATATATACTATGAAGAGCTCTTGAAAATGAAAAATCAGGCTTTCTTTGCCATATCTATTTTAATATTTAGTGCAGTGCTGGTTTTAATGACCATCATTTCTATCTTCAAAGTAAGTCAACTGGCTATAACTTACAGTATCATAAGTGTTATCTCCGCATGGTTCTATATTTTTCTATTTTTCGGATATATTCGCAGTAAATATTATTCTATTTTAGCCTTAGGATTCGTTACGACCTGTCTCACCTACGGGTTGGATAATGTAGACAAGGAGATTACCTGGTTCTACTCCTATGCTCTTCATATTATCGTGTTATCAGTACTGATTTTATTACTTCTTTTGTATCTGTATAATAGGAGCAAATTAAAAAATCAGTTTGTTTTTATTCCAGCTCACCTCTGTATAGGTATCTCGTTATTTTCTGCCGCTTTAGAATGTATTCTTGACTTTCAGGCAAATCGAGCGATACAGCTTTCATGGTCATTGATTGTCTTTATTGTACTGATGTCTATTGCTCTCATTTTAATAGGCTTGTATTATAAACTGCCAGATCGTATGAAAGAAAAAATAAAAAGAACATTACATATATAATTTCATCAACCTGTAATGTTCTGTTCATATCTAATTCATATTTTAGAACTATAATAAAATCGTAGCAAAAATACCTTCCCAAATCCCCCCTTTGTAAAAGGACTCCGCAAGGAGTCCTCTTAATTTGTCGTAATTTATTCAGATAATTTTTGGCCCATTAATACACCCATAACAGATGCCATCATCAATCCTCTGGTCCATCCACTGGAATCTCCAAGGCAATGCAATCCTTTAATATTGGTTTCAAAATTTTTGTCTAAATCAATTTTATTACTATAGAATTTTATTTCCGGTCCATAAAGCAAAGTTTCTCGACTGGCAAATCCAGGAACTACAATGTTCATAGCTTCAATAAAATTCAGTATATTCATCATGGTACGATAAGGAATGGCAGAGGTTAAATCTCCAGCAACTGCGTCCGGCAATGTAGGTTTTACATTAGACTGATCCAGCTCATTTTGCCATGTTCTTTTCCCGTCCAATATATCTCCATAGCGCTGAACCAAAATACTGCCATCACCAAGCATATTGACCAATTCCGCTATCTTTTTGCCATATTCTATCGGTTGATTAAATGGCTCAGCAAAATTATGAGAGCTCAGAATTGCTAAGTTGGTATTGTCTGATTTACGTTCTTTATAAGAATGACCATTAACAATTGCCAGATTGTTATCATAATTTTCCTGGCTTACAAAACCTCCTGGATTTTGACAGAAGGTTCTAACTTTATCATTAAACGGTGCCGGATAGCCTATTAATTTGGATTCGTAAAGAACATTATTGACTTTCTCCATAATTTCATTGCGAATTTCTACTCTTACACCTATATCGACCGTTCCGGCATGATGAGCAATGCTGTGTTTTTCACACATAGTTTTAAGCCAATCCGCTCCCTTACGGCCGGTAGCTACAACAACCCTGTCTCCATAAACAATATTCTCATTTTTTTGAGTAGCGGAATCAACGATTTTTACTCCTTTTACTATTCCATCTTCTACTACAATATCCGTTACCGCTGTATTAAATTTAATTTCTACTCCGGAATCTAAAAGATGGTTTTGTATTTTTAAATAAATTTCCTGTGCTTTTTCCGTACCTAAATGTCTAATTGGACAATCCACCAGTTTAAGTCCGGCTTCAATAGCTTTTCTTCTAATTTCTTTTACCTTTTCTGTATTATCTAAACCCTCTACTTTTGGGTCCGCTCCAAAATCAAGATAAATTTTATCCGTATATTCAATATACTCTTGTGTTATATCGCTTCCTATGAGCTGAGGCAAATCTCCTCCAACTTCATGGCTTAAAGATAATTTACCATCCGAAAATGCCCCTGCTCCTGAAAAACCTGTTGTAATATGACAATATGGTTTGCAAGACACACATACTTTAGTTTTTTCTTTTGGACAATGTCTCTTATGAATTGGACTGCCTTTTTCAATGATTAATATCTTTTTGTCCGGCTTATTTTTTACCATCTCTAATGCAGTAAAAATTCCTGCCGGTCCTGCCCCTACAATAACTACATCATATTTCACATTGATCACTCCTTACAAAATATGCATTCATATATAGCCTACAACTATTTACGGTAGTTCGGTAGAAACATCAGGCCCTTATCGCCGGATTTATATATGTGAACATTCAACTTAAAAATACATAAAACGTTCGACCATAAAAATAATAATATATCTCGCGCAAGAAATCAATATTTTTTCTTAAAATAAAAGTTATATCTTTAAAATAAAAGGGCATCTTATAAATAGAAAGTCAGAAATGGAGGTATCTATGAGCAATATAACAAATAACTACATACAAAAATATAGAATGAAAGTATTCAATGAACTTGTGAAACTAGCCTGGTTTGGAAAATTAGAAGATGAAATTGAGGAACTTCCCCAGAAAATCATTAAAAATATAGCAGATGAAAAAGAAAGAAAAATAGTAGAAAGTTATATTCGGTTGGCAATGGGACTGGACCCTATAAATAGTGATAAATCTTTAAAAGAAGAAGCCCGACAAGCCCTGCTTTTAGATAAAATCCAAAAACCACTGGTATCGGTAATTGAAAACATATGCGAACAATGCAATCGATTCCATGAAGGTTCTTGCCCAATCCACAATGATGGTTGTATGAATGATTTCAAGGAATGTATTGGCTGCGGTCAATGTATAGAAGAATGCTCTCTCGGAGCTATATCAGATAAAATTGAATTTATCCCTGTTGTTCCTCTGCTCCAGGAAAAAAGGTATCCGGTATTTGCCGCCATAGCCCCCGCCTATGTAGGCCAATTTGATCCATCTGTTACGCCTGGTAAAATCAGAACTGCCTTAAAAATGATTGGATTTTCAGAAATGATTGAAGT
>JAAYMW010000075.1 GCA_012521175.1 Candidatus Epulonipiscium sp. | reverse complement strand
TTTTTGCTATTCTGTTCATACGGATATAGGTGGTGTTTTGGGAAAAGTCGTAAAAATACTCTGTTGCTTTTTGAATGCCTTCACTTTCTTCCAGTTCTTCAAAGGTTCTTACCACTTCTCCCTGTCTTGGGGTTAATAAGCCCATGATTTTGGTGTCCAATAAATCTCTATGGGTATTGGTGTTTTCTTCAAGGATACCTTTCTCATAGGCATAATCTAAAAGATTATCCAGTATATCATAAATATTAATATCTTTAGTATCTATATCTCCTTCATAGGGTTCTTTAACTTCCAGTAGATCCATTAAAGCGTTTCTTGAAGGAATGATATCGTATGGGGTAATTAATTGTTTATCCAAAGCGTAACATAGTAATCGCTCTATTTCTTTCTGGGGACAAATCTTATCCATTGGTCTCTCCTTCCTAGTCCTGATATCCGTCCGGATGGGTTCTATGCCAATTCCATGCAGTTTCTATGATTTCTTCTAAACGGTTGTATTTTGGATTCCAGCCTAATTCTTTTATGATTTTATCTGAAGATGCGATAAGAACTGCCGGATCTCCTGCCCGTCTTGGTGCAATCTCAGCAGGAATTGCTTTGCCTGTTACCTTTCTTGCTGCTTCTATCACTTCTTTTACAGAAAATCCCTTGCCGTTCCCTAGATTATAAATCGCTGAAGTATTGTTTTTTCTAAGTTTTTCTACGGCAAGAATATGGGCATCTGCAAGGTCTGTTACATGGATATAATCCCTTATACAGCTGCCGTCTTTGGTTGGATAGTCATCACCAAATATCATAATTTTATCTCTTTTTCCTAAAGCCACTTGAAGAATAATGGGAATAAGATGGCTTTCAGGATTGTGGTCTTCACCAATTTTTCCACTTATATGAGCACCGGCAGCATTAAAGTAGCGAAGCACTACATATTTTATGCCGTAGGCATTGTCGCACCATTTTAACATCTTTTCTACGGCAAGTTTTGTATCTCCATAGGGGTTTGTGGGAAAAGTTTTATCACTTTCTAATATTGGAATGTTTTCCGGTTCCCCGTAGGTTGCTGCTGTAGAGGAAAATACTATTTTCTTTACGTTATATTCACGCATTTTTTTAAGCAAAACAACTGTTCCGTATACATTGTTATCATAATACTTTAAGGGTTCCTGAACACTTTCCCCTACTAAAGATTCTGCTGCAAAATCTATCACAGCATCTATATTATTTTCTTTAAATACTTTATCTAAAAAGGCTTCATCCCTGATATCTCCTATATATAGTTTTGCCTCGGGGTTTACTGCGGCCTTGTGGCCTTTTTGAAGATTATCTGCTACAATAACTTCTTCGCCTTTTGCAATAAGTTCTTCTACGGTGTGGCTTCCGATATAACCTGCACCGCCGCATACTAAAATGGACATTCTATCCCTCCTAATCTATTTTTCTTGCCCCGTCTCCGATATTGGCAATGTAGAAATCTGGTTTTAGGCCGGTTTTCTTTTCGTAGTTTTCACCCACCTGCCTCATAAATTTGTTGACTGCCTCTTCTTTTACAACAGAGATGGTACAACCTCCAAAACCTGCTCCGGTCATACGGGAACCTAAAACGCCATCCACTTTCCATGCTTCTTCTACTAAAGTATCTAATTCAAATCCGGTTACTTCATATAAGTCTCTTAAGGATTTGTGAGATTCATTAAGTAGTTTTCCAAAAGCTGCGATATCTCCTTGCTTAAGCTTTGCAACCGCTTCTTTTACCCGGGCATTTTCATATACTGCATGTTCTGCTCTTTTTCTTACGGTTTCAAAGGTAATTAGATGTTTGTTGGCTTCCCATTCTTCTGGGGTAAGATCTGCCAGATAGTCGATATCCAAGCGGGTTTGAAGGGCTGCAACCGCCATATCGCATTCTCTTCTTCTTTCGTTGTATTTTGAATCCTCTAAGCCTCTTCGTTTATTGGTATTGGCAATAACGAGTTTCATACCTTGAAGGTTTACGGGAACATATTCGTATTCCAGTGTGTCACAGTTTAAATAGATGGCTCTGTCTTTTTTACCCATGCCTATGGCAAATTGGTCCATGATGCCGCAGTTAACGCCTACAAATTCATTTTCTGCTTTTTGAGAAAGTTTAACCATTTCCAGTTGGTCGATGTCGCAGTTAAAGAAATCCTTTAATAATACAGAGGTAACCAGCTCAATGGATGCGGAAGAAGAAAGCCCTGCTCCATTGGGAATGGTGCCATGATATAGAACCTCAAAGCCACCAAGGGTAAAACCTTTTTTAAGGAATTGGTCTATGACGCCTTTAGGATAGTTTGCCCAGTTGTCTTTTTTATCGTAGACGATATGACTTAAATCTACTTCTATGGTGTCAGGAAAGTTAAGGGATGCAAATTTAATCTTATTGTCATTTCTTTTTCTGGCAACAGCAGTGGTTCCAAAATCCAGGGCACAGGGGAAAACGTTCCCGCCGTTGTAGTCGATATGTTCTCCTATTAAATTGATTCTTCCCGGTGCGAAGAAAAGACTTGGTTCTTCTCCTTCACCATAGATTTCTATAAATCGGTTTTTAAGTTCTTGATTACTCATAATGACCTCCCTATATTTTTATAAATTTATTTGTTTTTAGGACTTGTGCAGGAATCTCTGACAATGAGATTGGTATCCAGGATGATTTTTTGAAAACCTTGGGTTGGATGTTTTATGATATCCAGTAAAAGCTTTGCCGAAGCTTTACCGAGAGAATACATATTTTGGTCCACAGTTGTAAGCTTTGGCTCACTGATTTCTGAGATGACGATATTGTCATAGCCTATGACGGATAAATCTTTTGGAATGGCGATTCCCATTTTTTTTGCTGCCTGCATCACGCCTACGCCCATCCAGTCGTTGCAGGCAAAGATTGCTGTTGGAATTTCTTTTTGTTCCAGTCTTTTTTGCACTGCCTGTATGGCAAGTTCTACGGTTTCTAATCCATTTCCGCTTTCTATCACCAGGATATTTTCTTCCTTTATAGGAATTTGGTGCTTTTGTAAGGTTTCATAGTAAATTTGTTCTTTGATATCATAAGAGTAACTGTTTTTAGCTCTTAAAAAGGCAATATCCCTATGGCCCAGCTTGATAAGATATTCCAGGGCCTGTAAAGCGCCCATCTCCTGGTCGTTAAGAACAAAATTGCAGCGGATTCCCCGGTGATAGCCATTAATGAGCACCAGAGGGATTTTTTTTGCACTTTTCTCATAGAAACCGTTTTCTATGTTCTCATATCTCGGGTCTATAACCAAAACACCGTCTACTTGTTTTTCTAAGAGATTTTGCATTTGAGTTCTTTCGGATTCTTCTTTTCCGTCGGTATCACATAAAAACAGGGAAAACGCTTTTTGACTGCAGACTTTCTCTATGCCTTTTACCACAACGGGAAAGAACAAGTTGGTAATACTGGGTACAATAACACCTATGGTATGGGTGCTTTTTCCGATGAGGCTTCGCGCAAGATAGTTGGGTTTAAAGTTTAATGCTTTTATGGCTTCTTCGACCTTTTGCCTTGTTTCTTCTTTTACGGGATAATTATTGTTGATGACTCTGGATACGGTGGTAATCGATACCCCTGCGTACTTTGCCACATCTGCTATGGTCGGCTTTTCCAATGGTACGCCTCCTTGATAGAAAAGGTTTTCTATAAATTGAGCATAACATATTTGTTTTAGATTTGCAAGAAAAAATATCGTAAATCAAAACATCAATAAGTGAGGAAAGAAGTAGAACGGTTACTTTTCCAGGGTGAACCGTTCTTTTCTTTTACCCTTAATTCTAAGTTTAATCCTAGAACTCTGATAACTAGCTTGGAATGGGGTACAAAAAGGTAGGGATATTTTTCCCTACCTTTTTGCGTGGGTGCGGATTAAGTCCATGACTATGTCAATGCCGTTGGCGCTTTGACTTTTTTCCATTGTCTCGATGTATTGATGTCTATTATGATAGGTGTCTTTGATCATTTGTATTAGGGTTTCTTCCGTTAGGCTTTCTTCTTCTAATACCTGGCTAAAACCTTGCTTTTTAAAGGAACGTGCGTTTAGTATCTGATCCCCTCTGCTTGCCCTTGCAGAAAGAGGAATTAAGATATTGGGTTTTTTCATGCTCAGGATTTCTGCTATAGAATTTGCCCCTGCTCTGGAAATAAAAATATCCGCAGCTGCAAAAAGGTGGGGCAGTTCTTCTTTAACGTATTCAAATTGTTTATAGCCTCTTGTATTTTCTAAAGACTCGTCCTTATTGTTCTTTCCGCAGATATGTATGATATTAAAGGCCGGAAGCAATGCAGGAAGGGCTTTTCTCAATACAGTGTTAATCGCTACCGAGCCAAGACTTCCTCCCATCATCATAAGGATGGGTTTTGTGTCGTTAAAGCCGCACAGTTTTAGTCCTTTTTCAGCTTTTCCCTGAAAAAGTTCCTCCCTGATGGGTGTTCCTGTTAAAATACCTTTTTCCTTTGGAATATAATTTAAGGTTTCGGGGAAGTTGACGCAAATCTTTTTTGCAAAGGGAAACGCCAATTTATTGGCCAGGCCAGGGGTGATATCGGATTCATGAATAATCACAGGAACTCTTTTAAGCCATCCTGCAGCGACTACAGGAACCGTTACATAGCCCCCTTTTGAAAAAATGATATCGGGCTTTAGTTTGCCAATGAGCGCTAAGGCTTCGGCCCCTCCTGCCAACACTCTAAAAGGGTCTGTTAAGTTTTTGATGTCCTTATATCTTCTAAGCTTTCCGGAAGAGATGCCGTAGTAAGGAATTTTTTGTTCTTCAATCAGTTCTTTTTCAATTCCGGTTTTGCTTCCTATGTATCTGACGTCCCAGCCTTCTTTCTGCAACTTTGGAATAAGGGCTAAATTGGGCGTTACATGCCCTGCAGTACCTCCCCCGG
>JAAYMW010000074.1 GCA_012521175.1 Candidatus Epulonipiscium sp. | reverse complement strand
ATCTCCTTTCTTATGTTATTTTTAGCCAATTAACATTTTAGCAGATTTATTTCACAAGTGCATTTTATTATGTAAAAAAATAAATGTTAGAGTGCATTTTCTCACCCCAACATTTATTATAGAACCATTAATAAAAAGTCTTGCAAATAGCAAGACTTTTTTGTTACATAGGAAATTCCATCGGATTTCCGATGTAATAAATGATACGCATTAATTATTTTGGAAGAATTCATATATTTATTTACAATATGCTTAGAACAATGTATAATGATGAAATTGTATGGACATCCCATTTTGTATAATCAGTCTCATACAGATAGAGTTTTATCAATTTTTCTGTATGGGATAAAAAACTTTAGAAAATCTAAGATTTTATCTTGGGTTCTGATCAAAATAAAATAAGGAGTGAACATATGCTTTATGGAAATTGTATCATTGCACAGTCGGGAGGACCTACTACAGCAATAAACTCCAGTGCCTGTGGGGCAATTTTTGAGGCCTTAAATCAAAAGGCCATAGAAAGAGTTTTTGGTGCAAGAAATGGTATTGAAGGTATCTTAAATGAAGAGATCTTTGACTTTGCTGAGGAAGATTTAGAGGAACTAAAATATCTTAAAACCACGCCATCCTCTGCCCTTGGTTCCTGCCGTTATCGCCTAAAGCGGGATGATTCTTCTGATTTTGAAAGGATTTTTAAGGTATTTAACAAATACAATATCAGATATTTCTTCTATATTGGCGGAAATGACAGTATGGATACGGTTAAAAAAATCCATGAATACGCACAAAAAATTAATTATGAGATTTGTGTAATCGGTGTACCAAAAACTATAGACAATGATTTAGTAGGAACGGACCACTGCCCAGGCTTTGGAAGTGCCGCTAAGTATATTGCAACCAGTATTCTAGAGATGGCCCATGATGCAGCTGTCTATAAATCTAATATTGTTACGATTATTGAAGTTATGGGAAGGAATGCAGGGTGGTTGGCAGCAGCTTCCGCCTTAACCGAAGCCACAGATTTAATTTATCTTCCTGAAGTGCCTTTTGATTTTAAGCGTTTTGAAAAAGACGTAAGAAAAGTGTATGAAGAAAAAGGCAAAGTCATGATTGTTGTTTCAGAAGGCATTAAAGATAATCTGGGAAGATATATTTCAACCTTGGAATCTATTGGAGGGCATGATAATTTTGGACATGCTCAATTAGGAGGCGTTGGTTCTGTCTTAGAGAAATATGTAAAAGAAAATATCGGAAAAAGAGTGAAAAAAATTGAATTTAGTATCCTTCAAAGATGTGCTATGCATTATAGTTCTAAAACAGATATAGAAGAAGCTTATATGGTAGGACAACAGGCTGTATTATATGGCATACAGGGGAAATCCGGATATATGGTAGGTCTAAAAAGAATAAGCAATGATCCATATGCATGTGAAACAGAGCTGGTAGATATTTATGAGGTTGCAAATTTAGAGAAAAAGGTACCCAGTCATTGGATTAATAAAGAAGGAAACCATGTAACAAAAGAGTGTATAGAGTATCTTGCACCTCTTATTATGGGAGAAGTATCTATTCCCACAGAAAAAGGTTTGCCAAGATATGCAAGATTAAAAATGAGAATTCTTGCCCACCCAATAAATTAATAAATGTGGCTAAAGACCTTAAAGCATTTATTATAAAATTTAGTATATCATTTAAGCGCCTATATTTTTATTTTTTATATATAGCAATAAAAATCTTAGAATAACTTTTTAATTTATCTAAGGTTTTATCCGTTCAACAAAAATATACCATTGTTTTTATAAGCTATATGTGATATAATGACTTTTGCTAAATGTGGATGCACGCATAGCTCAGCTGGATAGAGCATCTGACTTCGGATCAGAGTGTCGAGGGTTCGAATCCTTCTGCGTGCGGTATCAAAACCTCTAACTTTGATAATAATCAAGGATAGAGGTTTTAATTTTTATATCATGATTAAATGATTGCTATATACCCTAAAAAATGTTAATATACAATGGCAAGTATTTTTATTGTAAAAAAGAATAATCGAATATATAATAACCTGTAAAATAAAGCTTTAAGAAAAGTTTTAGTGCATTATGGGGTTTTTTTATGAAATTGGAAAGTTTGTCTTCATTAATAAAGATACAACTTTCCTATTTCACAAGTTGGTGTGTTTTTGCACACTTTCTTGGATAGGAAGGAGGGAAACTATGGAGTCATATATCAGTTCAATAGGTTTTAAAAGTATAACGAAGAAGAAGCAGTGGGACAATATCATCGATCAGATTTTAAAGAGTGCGACGAAGCAGTTTGTAACCAATCATGATAAAGATCATGTTTTTATAGAATACTTTAAAGAATATGGTCAGAGAATTGGGGTTGTATTACGAGGATTCTTAGATAATGATAAAGACATCGAGTTAGAAACCTGTGATCCTTATGCGGAAGCTAAGTATATGATTGATGTATCACAGGTAGAAGTTGAAGAAGAAGAGGATTACTATTATTTTGCTGTTTGTGAAGAAGAACTAACAGGAACTGAAATCGTATTTCAGCTTCAAAATATTATAGAGTATCTGGAAGTTGAAAAAGATAAAGAAACTTTTATAGAAGGCATTAAGATTGTTGGACTCTCATCTAAAGGAACGATTATTCTTCCAGTAGAAAAAACAGAATCGGATATAGAATATGAAAAAGAACAAAGAGAATGGAGAAGACAACTGATCAAGAGGGCTAAAGAGGGAGATGAAGAAGCCCAGGAAATATTGGAGCAGGAAGCAGAAGAAACTGCTGAAATTATAGAAGAAAGACTTCAATATGAAGATTTCTTATCCGTAGTAGAAGGGTATTTTATTCCTATTGAGTATCTAGATGCCACTTATTCTGTTTTAGGTACGATTCTAGAAGTAGAAACGATTGTAAATGAGCAGTCTAAAGAAAAAGTGTATTGGATGTTGGTTGAAACAATGGAAATGAAGATTGAAATTGTTATTAATGAAAAAGAATTGGTTGGAACACCTTTAGTTGGCATGAGATTTATGGGTGTATGCTGGATGCAGGGAACGATTGTATTTTCATAGCAGCACTTGACTAAAAAATATAAAATATGTACAATATAAAAGATGATTATTAAGAAGAAATATTCTTTTATATTGTATGTTTCCGTAGCTCAGTAGGATAGAGCGACTGCCTCCTAAGCAGTAGGCCGTGGGTTCGAATCCCGCCGGGAACGATATTAAAACCTCGTAGATGCGAGGTTTTTATTTTTGTTACATAGGAAATTCTTCTGGATTTCCTATGTAATCAAAATTCCTTCGGGTAGGATTTTGCTACCATCTTATCATGTCCATAAAACAACCTAATACAATGCTTTCCATAGCATTATCTAAGGGTTAATACACAAATGAGTTTTAGAATGGTATCCAGTAGGATGATAATTGTTAAATAATAGACAAGTTTTTGTTAAAATAATCGTATATCTATAAAACTGTACCAAGATAAGTGTATAATTTCCTTAAATTTCTATGAATTATGCTTGTAGCAATTTGTTAAATTTTCAACAAATTGAAAAAATACTTGACTTTGTTAATTTTCTGCATTAATATTATGCACATAAGAATATATTCTTATCAACGAAAATATAATATAGTATAACGTATATAAAGCAAAGAAAAATATATGTATTTAGGTTGAGATGAAGAGAACCTAAGGATAGACTTGATTAAATAAGTTGTCCTTAGGTTCTTTTTGCTTAATTAAGGAAATGAGGTGAATGTATGTATGATGTTGTGATTGTAGGGGCAGGTGTCGTAGGCTGTGCTATTGCAAGAGAAATATCAAGGTATAAACTTAAATCTATAGTATTAGAAAAAGAAAATGATGTATGTTGCGGCACAAGCAAGGCAAACAGTGCCATAGTTCATGCAGGTCATGATGCACTGCCTGAAACTCTTAAAGGAAAACTTAATGCTAAAGCCAATTTAATGTTTGATAAACTAGCAGAAGACTTGGATTTTCATTTTAGAAGAAATGGATCTTTAGTCCTTTGTTTTGATGAAAAAGATATGGATAAGCTTTATGAATTAAAAGCAAGAGGAGAAAAAAATGGAGTCCCAGAGCTTCAGATTATATCTGGAGATGAAGTAAGAAAGATGGAACCTAATGTATCGGATCAAGTGGTTGCAGCTTTATATGCGCCAACAGGAGGCATTGTATGTCCTTTTAATTTAACCATTGCTCTGGCTGAAAACGCTCATGTAAACGGAGTAGAGTTTAACTTTAATTCAGAAGTTATAAATATTAAGAAATTAGAGGATGGCTTTGAAGTAAAAACTAAAGATAAAACGATACGAACTAAAATTCTTGTTAATGCAGCAGGGGTTTATGGGGATAAGCTTAACAATATGGTAAGTAAGCATAAGTTTACCATCACACCGAGAAAAGGAGAATACAATCTTTTTGATAAATATGTAGGAAATCTAACAGATAAAACCCTATTTCAATTGCCTACAAAGCTTGGAAAGGGTGTTTTGGTTACGCCTACAATAGATGGAAACTTGCTTGTTGGACCTAATGCAGTGGATATAGAAGATAAGGAAGATGTAAGTACCACAAGGGAAGGTTTAGATGATATAATGGAAAAAGCATCTCTTAGTGTGAAATTTCTTCCAAAAGGAAACATCATTACTTCTTTTAGTGGATTAAGGGCTCGAAGCGAAAAAGATGATTTTATTATAGGAGAAGCTCCAGATGTGCCTGGATTTATCAATGCATCCAGTATAGAATCTCCTGGCTTAACTTGTGCACCTCTTATAGGAGTAATTGTTTCCGATATCATTAAAGAAAAACTGAATCCAAAGCTCAACGAAAACTTTAATCCAAAACGCAAGGGAATCACACGATTTAATGATTTATCCCTTGAAGAGAAAAAGAAAATCATTAAAGAAAGACCTGAATATGGAAGGATCGTTTGCAGATGCGAATCTGTTACAGAAGGGGAAATACTGGATGCAATCAACAGACCTTTAGGAGCAAAGGACTTAGATGGTATTAAAAGAAGAACCAGAGCCGGAGCAGGAAGATGCCAATCAGGTTTTTGTATATCCAGAACGATGGAACTTTTACATTCAGAATTAAATATTCCTCCAACCGAAATAACGAAATTCGGCAAAGCATCAAAAATACTCGTAGGTACGAATAAAGAGTCTATTTAGGAAGGGGGAAAGGAATATGAATTATGATTTGGTGATTATAGGCGGAGGCCCAGCAGGACTTGCTGCTGCAGTAGCGGCTAAGGAAGAAGGTATAGATAATCTTATTATCCTTGAAAGAGAAGAAGAGCTCGGGGGAATATTAAACCAGTGTATCCATAATGGCTTTGGACTTCATACTTTTAAGGAAGAACTTACAGGGCCGGAATATGCTCAAAGATTTATTGATAAAGTCAATGAATTGTCTATTGAATACAAATTAGATACAATGGTACTAGACATCACGGAAGATAAAACCATTTATGCGATTAATCCTAAAGAAGGACTTCTAGAGATTCATGCTAAGGCAATAATCCTCGCCATGGGATGTAGAGAAAGGCCAAGGGGCGCATTAACGATACCGGGAACCAGATGCTCAGGCATCATGACAGCTGGAGCCGCACAAAAATTCGTTAATATGAAAAACTATATGCCTGGAAAAGAAGTTGTTGTACTAGGTTCCGGTGATATAGGCCTTATCATGGCCAGAAGAATGACTTTTGAAGGAGCTAAAGTTAAAGCTGTCGTTGAACTTCTTCCTTATTCCAGTGGCTTAAAGAGAAATATCGTTCAATGTCTTGATGATTACAATATCCCTCTAAAGCTTAGCCATACAGTTGTAAATATTCATGGAAAAGAAAGACTGGAAGGGGTTACGATTGCGAAGGTAGATGGCAATAGAAAACCTATAAAGGAAACAGAAGAATATATCCCCTGTGATACGTTGCTTCTTTCTGTCGGCCTTATTCCTGAAAATGAATTATCAAGAAAAGTAGGCGTAGAACTGTCCCCTGTAACGGGAGGAGCGGTTGTTGATAATCATTTCCAAACCAGTGTGGAAGGCATTTTCTCCTGTGGAAATGTACTTCATGTGCATGATTTAGTAGACAATGTTACGTTAGAAAGTTACAGTGCAGGGAAAAATGCCAGTAAGTATTTAAAAGGGCAGCTTAGAAAAGGGGAAACCATTAAGCTTAAAGCTACTGATGGTGTAAGATATACGGTTCCTCATTTTATCAATCCCTCTACCATAGAAAAGGATATTACTGTAAGATTTAGAGTAGGGGATGTATTTAAAGGTGCAGCCATAGCGGTTTACTTTGATGACACTAAAGTTCTAAACAAGAAAAAGAGGATATTGGCTCCTGGAGAAATGGAAGAGGTTAAATTAGCTTCAGATTTATTTAGTCAATATCCAGGAGTAAAAACAATTACTCTTAAGGTAGAAAGGAGTTAGAACTTATGGAAAGAAGAGAGTTAACCTGTATCGGGTGTCCTATGGGTTGCACATTATTAATAGAACTGGATGAAAACAACAATATAAAAGTAACAGGTAATGCCTGTAAAATAGGTGAAACATACGCTATTAAAGAATGTACGAACCCAACAAGAATTGTAACCACTACGGTTAAAGTTATTGGAGGGAAACATCCCACAGTTTCAATAAAAACCGATAAAGACATTCCAAAGGATAAAATTTTTGATTGTTTAAAAGAGTTAAAGGGTTTAAGCGTCAAAGCGCCTATTAATGTAGGAGATATTATCTATGAAAACATCCTTGGAACGGGAGTTAATATGGTAGCTACAAGAAAAGTCGAAAGTTGTTAAGGAATATATTAAATTAGTGGTTATAAATCCATAGGGCTTGTCATAAAGTTTCAATAGAGGTGAAATCATATGAGTGATTTTGAAATGCTTTTAGCAGACAATCCAATAGTAGGCGCTATACGAAATGATGAAGATCTAGATTTAATATGCAAAAGCACGATAAAGATTGTGTTTGTACTTTATGGCAGCATTTTAAGTATTAAAAGAATTAATGATACGCTTAAAGAAAGTGATAAAATTGTATTTATTCATCTTGATATGATTGAGGGTATAAAGTCTGATCAAAAAGGTGTTGAATTTATTAAAGAAGTAATTAATCCTTACGGCATTATCTCTACCAAAGGCATTACCCTTAAATTTGCTTCTAATTTGGGGATGTTTACAATTCAGAGAATATTTATGCTGGATACCCTTTCTTTTGATACTGGGATAAAAAGTGTCCATACTTTTTCTCCAGATGCTGTGGAAGTACTTCCAGGGATAGCAGCCAAAGCGATAGAAACATTAGGAAGAAAAATCACTCAGCCAATTATAGCGGGGGGACTTATAAAAACTAAGAAAGATGCTATTAATGCACTGAGTGCAGGGGCTAAAGCTATTTCAACTTCTTGTTCAGAGCTTTGGGAATTTGAAGAAAAGAGTCTTTAAGTTTTAAAGACTTTTTCAATAAAAATTTTTTATACATAGGGGGTTTTACGATGGGTAAGTATGTTATTGCCTTAGACCAAGGCACAACGAGTTCCAAATGTATTCTTTTTAATGAGAAGGGATTAATTCAAAGTGTATCTCAAAAAGAATTCACCCAAATTTATCCCAAAGCTGGATGGGTTGAACATGACCCGATGGAAATTCTGGCTACACAGATTGAAGTAACTAAGGAGGCTATGGAAAAACTTAATGTTACAGCAGAAGACATTGCTGCAATCGGGATTACGAACCAGAGAGAAACAACCGTTGTATGGAATAAAAATACTGGAAAGCCCGTTTACAATGCAATTGTATGGCAATGCAGAAGAACTTCTGAATTCTGCGATGAATTAAAAGCTGAAGGTTTCGATAAAAAAATAAGAGAAAAAACAGGACTTATAGTAGATGCATACTTCTCAGGAACAAAAGTAAAATGGATACTTGACAATGTACCAGGAGCAAGAGAAGAAGCAGAAAAAGGTAATTTATTATTCGGAAATATAGATACCTGGCTCATTTGGAATTTAACTAAAGGAAAAGTTCATGTAACCGATTATTCTAATGCGTCCAGAACGATGCTCTTTAACATCCATACCTTAGAATGGGATAAAGAAATTCTTGAAAGACTAAATATACCGGCTTCCATGCTTCCGGAAGTTAAACCATCCAGTTATGTATATGGTTATACAGCTCCTGAAATTTTAGGAGGAGAAATTCCTATTGCTGGAGCTGCCGGGGACCAACAGGCTGCATTATTCGGCCAGGCTTGTTTCAATCCAGGAACTGCAAAAAATACTTATGGAACAGGTTGTTTCTTACTGATGAATACCGGAGAAAAAGCAGTTGCGTCAAAGAACGGTTTACTTACCACTATCGCATGGGGAGTAGATGGAAAAGTTGAATACGCCCTTGAAGGAAGTATATTTATAGCTGGAGCAGTTATTCAATGGCTAAGAGACGAATTAAGAATCATTGATAAAGCATCGGATTCAGAACCTCTTGCTGAATCTGTTGAAGATACAAATGGTGTATATGTAGTACCTGCTTTTGTGGGACTTGGGGCACCTTACTGGGATCAATATGCAAGGGGAACGATCGTAGGTCTTACAAGAGGAGCTAAGAAAGAACATCTTATTAGAGCAACCTTAGAATCCTTAGCATATCAAACCAGCGATGTATTAAAAGCGATGGAAGAAGATTCTGGAATTACCCTTAAAGCTTTAAAAGTTGATGGAGGAGCTTGTGCAAATAACTTCTTAATGCAATTCCAAGCAGATATATTGGGTGTTCAGGTAGACAGACCTGAAGTTATTGAAACCACAGCATTAGGAGCTGCTTATCTTGCTGGTCTTGCAGTAGGTTATTGGAAAGATAAAGAAGATATTTCAAAGAACTGGGCAATTTCTAGAAGCTTTACTCCAAACATGAATGACAACAGAAGAAAAGAATTATTAAATGGATGGAAAGAAGCTGTAAATAGATCCTTAGGTTGGGCGAATTAATGGGTATATAAATTTTTATAGGGGGTAATTATATGTCAACTTTTCTAGCTGAATTAGTTGGTACCATGTGTCTTATTCTCCTCGGGGATGGTGTAGTTGCAAACGTAATACTTAAAAGGACTAAAGGTGAAAATTCTGGTTGGATTGTAATCACTTGGGGTTGGGCTTGTGCAGTACTTATTCCTGCAATGATATTTGGCGGCATTAGTGGAGCACACTTTAATCCTGCACTGACGATCGCATTGGCTGCTATTGGCAAATTCGCATGGGCTGATGTGCCAATGTATATTATTGCTCAAATGATTGGAGCAATAATAGGGGCAGTTCTTGTTTGGATTCATTATCTTCCACATTGGGCTGAAACAGAAGACCAAGGAACAAAACTTGGTGTATTCTGTACCGGACCTGCAGTAAGAAGCT
>JAAYMW010000073.1 GCA_012521175.1 Candidatus Epulonipiscium sp. | reverse complement strand
TGCCTAAAGGTTTATTTACATAATTTGTTAATTGGGTTGTTAAAACTAACCCTTAATTTTGTATACCCTTTTTTAAGGATAATAAAAATTTTTATAATCTTATTGACTTTTTATAGCTGGTCTTAATGATTTTATCTTATGCAAGTCTTTTTCTGTGAGAATTTAAAAATGCATTATTATCTATAGTATACCAAATTCTATCGTATTCAGTATAGGTTTTGATTAAAAATAATATTCTTTATTTCATAAAAAAGCATCCCAGGTGGATGAAAAAACTTTATCCTATTAAACAGTTTGTAAGGAAATTTTAGGATATTAAGATGCTGCCCGTGAATTTAAAAATTTACTAAAGGCGATGTCATGTTTAAGAATATGATTTTCAATCCAATCTGCAATAAAGATAATAATGTCCATTGTAATCTTTTTTTGTTTGTCATCAATATCTTGTTTTAAAAACTCATTTACTTTATCAATAAACTTTTGATGTTCTTGCTTGTGAAAAAAATAAGGTAAATAATTTGATGCCAACATTAATTCCTCTTCAGAGTGAAAATGATATTCAGTATAATTTACTAATTTATGTAAACATTCTAATATTTCATCATAATGATCATAGCTGTCTGCAAATCGAACTATATTATATAATTGGGAGCCGATTTCTAATAATTGTTTATGCTGACTGTCAATTTGGTCTACATTGCAGCTAAATTCATCTTTCCAAACAAACATGAAATCACCTCTTTTCAAAAAATTTGAAATCTATTATATCTCAATTTCGCTCTTATTTCAAGTATTCTTATAGGAATTATTATATTTTTGTTATATAAGAAATTCAGAGGAATTTCCTGTATAATAAATAAAGAATAGCCTATATGCTATTCTTTATTCTGTAAAATATGTTAAAGAATCACCAAATTCTTTTTCTATTATCTAAACTGGATAAAAGCATCATTATACTCTCTCTTTTCATCCTCATGGATTGTGCCAATATTGCTTGGCTGGCCATTAATAATATTTGATTTTTAGTATACTCCATGATTGTTTTTGCCATATCTGCGTCTCGAATACGACTTTCAGCTGCTGTAAGGTTTTCTTCATAGTTTGCTAAATAATTGATGGTATGTTCAAGGCGATTCTGTATCGCACCTAGCTTTGACCTTTCTGAGGACACTTTACTTATAGAATCGTCCAGGGCTTTCAATGCATTTTCTGCACCTTCCTGGGTAGATATATCTAATGCATCAAGGCCTAAATCCGTCATATCTCTAATATAAACTGTTAAAGTGTCTCCCATATTAGGACCAATCTGAAGGGTAATTCCCTTCTCTTCTTTTGAACCATCCAAAAGCGGCTGGGCATTAAATTCTGTATCCCGAGCAAATTGGGAAATAGCTTCTTTTAATTGTTGAAATTCATCATTCAAATGCGCACGATCCTGGTCCGTATTTGTACCGTTGGCTGCTTGAACCGATAATTCTCTCATTCTTTGAAGGATGGAGTGCATCTCATTCATAGCGCCCTCAGCTGTCTGAATGAGGGATATTCCGTCTAAAGCATTTCTTTGTGCCTGTCTTAATCCCCGAATTTGAGCCCTCATTTTTTCAGAAATAGCAAGTCCCGCCGGGTCATCTGCAGCAGAATTAATCCTTTGACCTGTAGCCAAACGTAGGGCAAGTACATCTTGATTTCTTTGAATGCTATTCATATGATTAATAATTCTAAGCTCAGTTACAAAATTGATAAACATAGCTTCACCCGATTTATTATTATAATGATCCAAATTTTACTTTCTTAATTTATGTATCGGTCCATAATAAAAAAATTTTTAGAGGGATCAAGCTTAGGGATATCCTAAGTATTCAGGCAATCCTAATTATTGGTGCTTTGTTTACAAGAAGAACTTTTAAAAGCTCCAGCTGTGTTTTGTGAAACAATCTGCTATAGGTGTTTAAAACCATTATAAAAAGAACCTCTTTTGAGGTTCCTTTACATTGACTAAATACTATTTATTCTTTTTTATAATCTCTACTTGCTTAATTAAATTTTCATCCATAGAATAGACTACTAGCTTTAAATTAGATAATTCTACTTCATAACCAGGTCTAACTTTTTCTTCATGTTGCTCTGCATAATTTGTAATAATTCCCGCAACAGTATGTCCTAAATCTGTTGAAATGTTTAAACCCATTTTATTGTTTAAATCCATCACAGAAATGCCACCATTCACAAGTAAGCCACTATTACTTTTATAATAAATAGAAGAACTCAGATACTTTCGAACACTAAATAATATAGCAATTGCCAAGACTCCTATCAATAAATCCAACATAGAACCATGGTTCGTTATTAGCTTTCTTGCAACAGCAAAGAGTAGTACTTCTACAGCACTTCCTGGAGTATGTTTTGCCAACATCTTAATAAATTCAACTCCAATAATGAGTTGAAGAGCATGACTTAAAAATTCTTCAGTACTAAATACAATATTCCCAGTGAAAATGGATTGAGCTATTCGGTATAAATCTTGAAAAAGAGATATAGATAAAATAGCGATTCCAATTAAAATAATCCCACTTATGAAAATCTCAAGATAGCTGGAAAAAGTAGATACTTTGTTTCTTAACCTTTGTTTTAACATACCATCCCCCTCATATTAAACATTTACCTATTCAATGAAACCTTTCAACCTTCATATTCCATTATCATTATAATGAATAAGAGGTTATGCATTCAAATGTGGAAAGGTGGAAAATAGACTAACAGGCACCAAAATTTTAGTAATTCATTAATTCTGGTTTATATTCATCTGGTAACTCTTCCTCGGTTAAAAATTCAAAACTGTCATCATTGAGTATCGGTAAAAATACCTCATATGGAATTTTGGGAAACTCACAGGCATAATTACTTGCCCCAAACCACATGCCTGATTTACTACTTAGATTTAACCCTCTGGCAAACTTTGTATAGTTTGAGCAGTCATGAACTGCTAAATCCCAGTTTTCTCCATCGGCTATTTTCATAAATTTCAAAGTTAATTCCCTGCTCCATATGGGAGATATATAGCCATGTCTGGATATATACATGTTTTCCCCATAATAGTTGTCTATGTTATTTTCATTTAAATGTAATTCTGCACAATTGATAAAATCTAATTTTGTATCTAAGATGGATTGTTTTTTCTCAAAGAATTTTTCGAAAAACTCGGGCGTCATTGGGGTTTCTATCCCTACACTCTTAATGTATTTTTTGGCTATTCCAATGTTTTCAATCACTTTATCTGAGCAATTCGTGGCACCTAAATTAAAACGTATTTCATCAAGACCGGCTTCACCTAATGCCTTAAGATTCTCCTCTGTAGCCAAAGTGCCATTGGTATATAAATGTTGATGAATCCCTGCGTCGCTGAATTTCTTTATAACCGGATAATATTTTTCTATTTCCATAAAAGGTTCTAAATAAACATAGGCAATACCAGTAGGTTTCTGGTATATGGAAAGAAGTAAATCAAGATCTTTTTCATAAAACTTAGTGCCCCCAATTTCCCACATACCTTCGCCGATCGGCGGAATATCTTCCAGTTCCCCGTAATTATAACAAAACTTACACTCTATATTGCATTTATTTGTTTTTCTGATGGCACTTAAACCAGTCCCTAACAGACAGGAACGGCATCCTCCCGGAAATTTCTTTTCATTTCCTACAAAATAAGTTCTGTTGTCTAAGTTTTTTAAATTTTTGATTTCAGACATTAATCTGTCGTTTCTATAATCGATTGCAGCCTCTATTTGTGCAAAGGTAGCATAAATGATTTCTTTATGTTTTGTACTGAGTTCCTCCTCGTCCAGTTGAGAAAAAAAGTCAAACCAAACTAATGCATCATTCTTTGAAATTTTCATATGTCCCCTCCTCGAATTCATCCTTTTAATTCTAGTTGAAACCAAAAAATCGAGCCTTTACCAAATTCAGACTCCACCCCATAGTCTGCCCCATGAAGCTCAAAAATTTTTTTAACGATGGAAAGCCCAAGTCCCGTTCCTGTGATTGCCCGTTTATGTTTTTTGTCAACTTTATAGTATCTGTCCCAAATATAAGGCATGTCTTCCGGTGCAATGCCATCTCCATGATCATGCACTTCGATTCTCACAGTATTGTACACCCTGCTTTGTTTCACAATGATATGCTTGTCCTCTGTGCTGTAGTTTACAGCGTTGGTTAGTAAATTGTATAAAGCCTGAGTGATTTTTGCTTCATCTGCAATGACATACGCATCTTCAGAATGCTTAAATTCTATAGTATATCCGTCATTTCTCAAAAGTTCTGAAAGCCGTTCAACTGTTTTCTCAATGCTTTCAGTAAGGTTATATTTTCGCAGGTGAAGTTCCATTGTACCTGTTTCGAGTTTAGATACATCAAGGATATCATTTACAAGAGATGACAGCCTCTTGGTTTCTGACATAATAGTCTGCAGCTGTGTAGAACTTATTTCATCAGGAAAATCCTGCATCATTTCAGCATAGCTGTAAATTAGAGCAAGTGGTGTTCTTAAATCGTGTGAAATATTTGCAATTAGCTCACGCCGCAATTCATCCACCTTAGACAATTCGATTGCAGCTGAATTCAGGGTATCAGAAAGCTCCTTTACCTCTAAATATCCAGTTCCATTAAAATCCGCATTATAATTGCCCTTGGATAGTTTTTTAGCACTTTCATTCAGTCGAACAAGAGGCTTTGCAATGACATCTGACAGCACAAGTGCAATGGCAACAGAAGCCAAAATCATTATAGCAGTAATAATATATAACTGCATTTTTAGAGTTGACACTGTTGCGTCTACAGGTGTAATCATAGCATGAAAAGTAAGGGAAATCTTTTCTCCATTTGATAAGGTAAACTCTTTTGTTTCCGTAATGGTCTCAGGACGTATCCCTCTCGGACCATTTGGGGTTGGGTTCTTTGGCTTAACAAATTCTCTTGTAGCCACTACCATAATACTTTTTTCAACATCAAGGCGAAATAAAATATCATCAAAATCAGGACTGTTGATATTTTCTTCAACAAGATTCATAGCTTTATGAAGTTCGTTTCGTCTAATCAACTTATACATATCATTTAAAAAAACCGTTTGAAACAGCCAAAGAATAAAGAGCAAAAATCCACAAAAAGTCAATAAGAAGATAAAAACTTTCCATTTCAGTTTTAATCTATCCATCAAAACGATACCCCAATCCTCTAAGAGTTGTAATAAGCCCTGCATATTTTCCTAAATGCTTTCGGAGTAATTTCATGTGGGTATCGAGTGTTCGATCATCACCAAAATAGTCGTGTCCCCATACCTCGCTAAGTATCTTTTCTCTCGGCACAGCAATATTTTTATTGCGTATGAGAAAAAACAAAAGGTCATATTCTTTCGGCGCCATATCTACCTGTTCTCCGTCGATAAAAACCTTATAAGCAGTCAGATCTGCCAAAAAGCCATCTTTTTCAAAAATGATATGCCCATCTTGTTCTTTGGGCGTTTGCGATGTTTTCATTCGCCTTAAAATTGCGTTTACTCTAAGCATAATTTCTTTTGAAGAAAAAGGTTTTACCACGTAATCATCCACGCCCACTTCAAAGCCTAAAATTTTGTCATATTCTTCACCACGGGCAGAAAGCATAATAACCGGAGTATCTGATGTTTTGCGGATTTCTTTCACCGCTGAAAAACCATCAAGCTCCGGCATCATAACATCCATTATAATAATATCAAAAGTTTGAGTTTTGCATAATTCCACCGCTTCCATACCGTTACAGGTTTCGAAAACCTCGTGGCCTTCAAACAAGGCATATCGTTTTATCACCGCTCTTAAACCTTCTTCATCATCACAAATCAATATTCTCGCCATGGATAACCCCTCCTATTTTAAAGACAATCCTCTGCGCCTGTTATAAAAAATCACAGTTGCCACAGAGCGATTATCTTTAAACGTATAAATATTTTAACGTAAACAAAGTTAAGATACAAGTAATCTGAGCTTTAGCCCAACATTAGCAATTTTTTAATAATTTCTTTTCTTCTTTGCTACAATAAATGTAGAAAGCAAAACAAATATAAATAATCCTAAATAAATCAGTAAACTTTCAGAGTTGCTTTTACCACCGGGCATATTTCCCATCTGTACAGTATCGAATCTTTCGCCATCTGTAGAATTGTTCCTGTTAGGTACTCTATTTCTCATTTCGCCGGGTCTGCCACCGCCCATCATACTGCCTAAAGAAGAAAGACGTAAATCACCAGCTGAAATAAGTTTTTCCGGATTTGCAGCTTGCTCAGCAGTAGTAGACGGAATAGTACCATCCAACTGACCTTGAATACTTTGGTAGCGCAGATTCCCAAGGATTTTAAAAGCTTCAACTGCGGTTTTATATTCTTCAAAAGTACAAAAGGCTGTGTTGTCATTCTTAACGTAATCAGAAATAAGCGCATCAAGTTGTTCAATTTTTGTTTCCCATTTTCCGTCTGAAAAATAGTTTGTCATGAGCTCTTGTAAATAACTATGATACTTTTCTAAATACTCCGCGTTGGAAAACAGCTTTTCTATCAAAGGACGGGAATTCATTTCAACACCACTTACAGGTGTATCTATCGGAAAATTAATCACAGATGATGCGTTCCCAGTTTGAAATCCTCCCCATGCCAAATTATAATCCCAGGGAAGAACCGTAATTTTGCCATTATTCTCATATAGATAGTAATTTTGTGCCATGCTGGATGAATAACTATCAAGGTTTACCACGATGGTATGCGCTGCGAAATACTTTAAAATTTTGTCAACATCAAAATAAGTTTCTATATCTTGTCCCTTGGACAAAGCCTTTAATGCCTTAATCACTCGCTTAAAATCATTCTCACTGCCTTTGCCTACAACATTATTAAAAATCGCACTATATGAGGAAATGTCGTCTGTTGTGTATTCCAGACTGCCCCCATTACTTCCTCTGCCGCCCATGGGACCGCCGAAATTTTCACCCAGCCTCTCCATTGGTCTTTTCTCCTTTTGTTCATCTATCGGTATTTGCATACCAGCGTCTTTCGGGATATTGCCTTCTTGCTTAACCTCTTGTTTACCTTCTTGTCTCTGTCCCGGTGGCTTTCTATTGCCTCCTGGGAAACTGATACCACCTTGTTCTCGTCTTCCCATATCCATGCTTTTTACATTATACATCATCCCGCTGGTTGTTCCGAAGGTTCTTGCTTCATAGCTGTCGCCATATGTTTCTACAACAAGATAAAGTCCCCAACCTTCGCCATTAACATTGATATCAGCAAATCCGAAATATGGAGCATCTACTCCGATTTCTCGCATAAGTTCATACGAAACATATTCTTTCATATAAGTATTATCGCCAATCATATTATTGACCACAATGCCATCCAGCCCAAAACAGGACTGACCTTTGATGTATTCATCAAATTGGATGCGAAAACTGTATCTGTCACTATCAGAAGCTTCCACCTGGGTTAAACTGGAGTTACCCTTTGGACGAATACCAACATTTTGAAACTTTGTTCCATTGACAACCACATCGGCCATAATATATTGTTCGCTAATGGCATTGTCAAGCATTTCTTTCCAATCCTCTTCATCTGCAATAATATCAATAGAAATAATATCTGTACCAAAAACTTTAGTTGCGTATTCCGGCTCAGTTTTTATACTGCCATTTTTATTATAAATATTTCCTGCTATTACGAATAAAATACTTGTTATCAAGGCGAAAACCACGGCTATCGCAACAATGATATTTATTTTTTTACTTTGTATCATTCTTTCACCTCGAATCTTAGCCCGCTTAAGCGGTATAATCACCGTTGTAGCTTACAAGACAAGCATTGTTCACACCATTGATATTCAGTAATTCATTAAGAAGTTTCGCTGACATATCCAGAAGTCGTACTTCAACGGTAAGCTCGATGCCGCTTTGGGTAACTGTCTTTGCCTTTATTAAACTTTTTTTAGTCTTTTCTTTTATTAATGCCATGCAGGCGTTTTCTGCTTCATCGTTGTCAAGATTAATTACCACTATATATGGTGTATCGCTGCTTTTCTTATTCACAAACACCAAAAGAATAATACCAATAAAAACAGATCCAATTACTGCCATAGGAATCAACCCTGCTCCTACGACAATTCCTACTGAAATTGCCCAAAACAGAAATGCTATATCCAGAGGTTCTTTAACCGCTGTTCTGAAGCGAACAATAGATAGGGCACCTACCATACCCAAGGACAATATAATGTTTGATGTTACCGCGAGAATAATGAGTGTGGTAATCAAGGTCATAGCCATAATGGAAACACCAAAGGATGAAGAGTACATAACACCAGCAAATGTCTTTTTATACACATAGAAAATAAAAAGTCCGATAGCAAAACTCATAAGCATTGCAATGGCTACGTCTAAAAAAGAAAATTCTACTGCTTTTTCTAAGAAACTTGATTTAAAAATATCATTAAATGTCATTATACATACCTCCAATTTATACTATTCTTGTTACTGCGTATTTTGAAAACGCGGTACTTCTTCTGCTGGAGAGAGAAACCATACCACGAATGAGCTCAGGTAGAAAGTTATCATATTTTACTTCCAGAATATAAACTCCCTGAATGGGTATGGGAATGGGTTCAGGTTGTAGAAAATCGTGTACGGTGTTGCTTGTACGAATATCATAATCCAAGGTAATTCGTACATTGCCCATTGGATAGATAAATGCCTCTCGCTGATAATCTACAATATTTTTGGGGCGCAGCTGCTGATAATGCATTTTGGCATATAACTCCTGGCACAAGGGACTACCATTTTCTTTCAGCACTGCAATGTTCCCGTCAAGCAAGCGCTTACATTCATCTGCTGTTATGACAGTACTTTCCTTAAAACAAATACCACTTTTTTTGCTCTTTTTTTCGAGCCGGATAAAGGATGTATCATCGTTATAAAGACGCAAGCGAAACTTTTCTCGCTCGTTAACCCCATCGATCTTTTCCTTTATTACTTTATCGTTGTAATTGTCAAAGTAGAGGCTCTTTACCCGATAGCCTATTCCCTCTGTCGCATTTTTGTCGAGACTCGCCACAAGTGGAAGCCTTGTCCTAAGCTCTAATACATCGGCATAATTGATATAGTGCTTGAGCTCATGTCTGCCTCGGGATTTTTGCATTCTTTTCACTCCTTTTCTTTTGAATAATCTCATTGTAAGCCATTAAACTGAAGTGCATTTGTTGGTTATCTGAACTTTAAATGAATTTTTATATTTGAATAGATTAATATTTATCAATACTGCTGCCATTAAATTTCTCAAAAAAATAAGCAGTACGGTAGCACCGCCCACTTATTACACTATAGATATAGTTTTCCGTATTTAGTTTGTCAGGCAATAAGAATTTGAACTCGTCACAATTTCAAAAACAGCGTTTTTTCTATCTTTTATAGCATAAATTCTATCAGAATATTTAGCTTCAAAATCGATATCATGTCTGCCGCTCTAGAATCTGCATAACAAATCGATACAAAGCACATAAGTTTCTTTATCAATAGCCTCATATGCTAATGAAACCGTCTTGCATAAGTTCCCTGTAGCTTTTGATATATATTCCAGAGAAGTGTACCATTCCTGCTTATTTTTCATCGCCTGGCGGAAATATTTTTTTGAACTGTAATCTTCTCCGGGCATTGCAGGCTTAAAATTTTCATCCTGTTCCACTATAATCTTTGGATTCATAATCGTATGGCTTATTTGCTTGCCATCTCCATTAATAATATACAGACATTCAATATCTTTATGTTTTTCAATCTCCGTCTCCAATATCCTATCTATTGCCTGGGTGGTGGTTGCTTGAAATAACTTTGCCACCAAGGTGTTGGTAAGCTCTCTTGTGAATGCCTCCTCTGCTTTCCTATCAATGACTACTGTATTTTTTTGCCCTAGTAATCGAAAACGTTGAAGGATCTTCTTTAAATGATCCGAGATATTTGATAAATTAGTCGCTCCTGCACTGTTTTCCTGAGCGTAAGCAGCATTACTTTGTACGCCTTCTGATATATTCGTAATGATAGCTGATGTTTCTTTAAGATTTTCTGCCTGAATATTGGATAGATCTGCTATTTCCTTACATAAAACGGCTACTCCTTCAATCGAATCCTGTATGTTTTTAAAGCTTTCTACTGTTCTTTTCGTGATTTTTGCACTTTCATCGGCTGCAGCTTTACTATTATTAATTAACTGCGTAGTTTGAGCAACAGCTTCGCTACTTTTCTGAGCCAGTTTGCTGACTTCTCTGGCAACTACTGAAAAACCTTGACCAGCCTCTCCGGCTCTTGAAGCCTCAATCGTTGCGTTTAAAGCCAATAATCTGGTCTGTCCGGCAATTTCATTAATCAACCCAATGATATTAGATATATCATCGATGGAAGACTTTACTTTATCAACAGAGAATAACATCTGATCCATATAGTCTCTGCCGATTTCGGTTTCCTTTGTTATCGCCTCAACGGTTTTTGCTGCTGCCTCCGCATTGACTGCATTATTTACTGTTTTGTCCGTAATATCATATATGGTTTCTGTCAAATCAGAAATCAAAGCTGCCTGCTCGGTCGTGTTGTCTGCCAGGAAAATGGAACCATTCTCAACATGACTGCTCATAGCATCTATCTCCAGGGATAGCTTATGAATCTCTTCAAAAGAACAATTCAGTGAATGCCTGATTTTATGAAGCGCATTTTTAATTGGCAAAAAATCTCCCTGATAAAGTACATTCTTCGAAAAAGTAACTGCCATGTTCCCGGCGGACAGATGAGCCAATACATGAGATATCTCGTTAATATAGGAATTAAAGGTACTATTGATTTGATTAATGTCCTCTGCTAAATCACCTAAAAATTCAAATTGATCTGTATCGATTTTAGTATCCAAATTACCACTAATCATTTGCTTTGTATGACATCTTATGTTATATGCTTCTTCCAAAATTTTTCTTAATTCTTTATGCCTTCTCATCCTCATTTCCTCCTTCTTATATCACCCTTAATCATCTTTTTGGGAAACTGCTTATAACCAACGTATTTTATACAATTTCGTATTACTATACGAAATCACATCCTTAGATTTTAAATATAAAAACTTCTTTTTCCTCGATAAAATAAAAAAAGCAACAAGGTTTTTTCGCCTCGTTGCTTTTAAAATACTATATATTACAAATCAGCAATTGTCAAGAACATTACTATGATTCTATTTTCTCAATTGTGCTAAAAAAAATTCACTTTCAATATATTTTTACAAATGTATATCAAAAGTCTATGTAGAATAGATTGTTCATTTTTCATTTTATGAACTCGGAACTTTAAGAATTAAATAAATTACTTTTTATAATTAATTGTACAAACCCTACCCGAAGTCAATTAGCAATTAATATACTTTTTTATAATCAATGCGAGTCTATAATTCTGTCCCAGCTTGTTGTACAATCTCAAATAAACGCTTATTAATGTAATTTTAATATCTTCAGCTGTCTTTTCCACGACATTATTGATCCTTTTACAAGTAGTAGTGTTTCTTTAGCGGTCTGTTCTATGCCATCCAGTATAAACAGTATCCATTCTTCCCAATTGCCTTGCGTCCATACATCTTGCAACAGCCTGTAATATGCCGATTTATTTCGAATTATATATTTGCTAAGATAAAGTATTGGACTATCCAATAAGTCTTTTAAAATAAGATATAATACATTTATAATTCTTCCTGTCCTTCCATTGCCATCATAAAACGGATGTATGGACTCAAACTGGTAGGAATGACTGCTAACTTAATAAGAGGATCAATGTTATCATAATCATCATTGATGTATTTTTCAAGGTTACTCATAAGATCTAAAATTTCCTTTTCTCCACTTGGAGGGATGTACACCACTTCCCCAGTGGTTTCATTTTTTAGTACAGTTCCTGGAAGTTTTCTTATCCCGACACGATTTTCTCAATTAATTGTTGAATTTTCAACAATCATATTGGTTGTCAATATTTGTTTATCCTTCACCTGTTCATAACCATACCAAAGCGCAGTTCTGTAGTTTACAACTTCTTTTGCTGCCGGATTATTATAATTCTCCTGAGACATAGATTTAAATAGTTCATCATGTGTGGTTATAATATTCTCAATTTCAGAGCTATCTTTGGCTTCATTAATAGTGATAGCATTTATAAGAATTTTTTATATATGTGTAGTCTTTTCCTAATTCAATAATATATAAGTAAAAAAACAAAAAAATTACTCATGTTTTTATGTCATGAGTAATTTTTTCGCATTTATCCACATATTCAAACTTGAATTTGAACAACATCTTCATTGAACTAGATAAGGAATGGATTTTTAGATTATTCTAATTTCCCACCTTCAATTACAAGTTCTTCTTTATAATCTTCTCCATATATTTCTGTCAGTGTTGCATCATATGCTTCGTGTATAAAGTTCTCCTGTCCAAGAAGTTCAAGTTCCTGGTTAATCCAATCAAGGAGTTCTTTATTGCCCTTCTTAACAGCTGGTGCTATTGTATCTTGACCACCTAATGAAGATACGCCTACAACAAATCCAGGGTTTTGTTTCGCCCATGCAATAACTTCTGTGTTATCATTAACAATAGCATCACCTCGTCCATCTTTTAATGCTTCAAAGATTTCTGTGTACTGTTCGAATTTTAATTGTTCTATTTCTGGATAATTTTTTGTTAAAAATGTTTCAGCAGTAGTTCCTTTAGCAACAATCGCTTTTTTACCTTTTAACTGTTCAATGGATGTAATAGGCGCACTTTCTGGAGAAACGATTCCAAGAGAAACTTTCATATATGGATTAGCAAAATCTACTTTTTCTTTTCTTTCCTCTGTAACTGTAAAATTAGCCATGATGATATCAACTTTGTTGGATTCCAGGAAAGCTACCCTGCTTGCTGCATCCACCAAAACAAATTCAACTTTGGATTCATCTCCTAAAAGGTCCTTGGCAAATCTTCTGGCAATATACACATCAAAACCTTGATTTTCGCCATTTTCATCTACATAACCAAATGGATGTTTATCACTGAACACTCCTATTCTAATCTTGCCTCTCTCTTTAATTTCAGCTAAAGAACCTTTTTCTTCTGAAGTTGTTTCTGATGTTCCTGCTTCTGAATTAGTACTTTCTGATGTACTTGCAGTTGAACTTGCATCGTTGCTGCAGCCTGTAATCACTCCTAATACTAATACTGTAATCATTAATAATTGAAGTATTTTTTTAAATTTTTTCATTCTAATCATTCCTTTCTTTTTAATTTAATATTGAAATTTATTTAAGAAGTGCTGCGCACGTTCTGTCTTTGGATGAGTAAAGAATTCATCAGGATCAGATATCTCACAGATTTTTCCTTTATCGATAAATACTATCTTGTCAGCCACGGCTCGGGCAAAGGACAACTCATGAGTCACTATAAGCATTGTCATACCCTGTTTTGCGAGACCCAGAATTACATCCAGGACCTCTCTTACCATTTCAGGGTCAAGAGATGCTGTAACTTCATCAAAAAGCATGATCTCAGGATTCATACACAAAGCCCTGACAATCGCTATTCGTTGTTTCTGTCCTCCAGAAAGCTGACGAGGATAGGAATCTTTTCTATCTAACAATCCCACCCTGTCTAATAACTGATTTGCCTGTTCCATTACTTCATTTTTATCTCTTTTTTGTACTTTAACAGGGCCTAAAAGGATATTTTCAATAACAGTCATATGGGAAAACAATTCATAATTCTGGAATACCATTCCTATATGCTGACGAATTTCCTGCCAATTCACATCTTTATCAACAAGACTTTTATTTCGGTATCTTATGTCTCCTCCCTGGATTTTCTCCAAACCGTTAAGACACCTTAAAAGAGTACTTTTCCCGCAACCGGAAGGTCCTAAAATCACAACCACTTCACCTTTATTAATGCTTAGATTAACGTCATCCAGGACAGTCATATCGTCATATTTCTTAAACAAACCCTTTATTTCAAGTAATACTTCATTTGCTTCCTTATGCATGATGAACCCCCTATCCATTCCATTTGTTTTCCAGTCTTCTGGATAAGACTGAAAGAGGATAACAAATTACAAAGTACAATATAAATAAAAAACCATATACCCAAAACGATGCTGTAGGTACTTCTATACGAGAAGTCTCTATAATTTGCTGTCCAACTTTAATAACATCTATAACACCGATTAAAACTACCAATGAAGTCGTCTTAACCATTCTTGTAGCCAAATTAATAGCTCCGGGCAACATTCTTCTTACCGCCTGGGGTATCAGAATATACCTGTAAAGCCCCCAAAAACTAAGTCCTATAGCTTTTCCAGACTCAATCTGATGCTTTGGCAAAGATTCTAATGCACCCCTTACGATGTCTCCCATCTCAGCAGCGCCCCAAAGGGTAAACACAATAATGGAAACAAATTCTCCACTTAAATCAATATTCAAAACAGTAGTAACTCCAAAGTACATAATAAACAACCAAACAAGAATTGGTATGATTCTAAACATCTCTAAATAGATGCGACAAACTGAACGTATCCACTTTGACTTGGATGTCCAGACAACACCTAAAACAATTCCAAGCAGTGAACCAATAATAATTGCGATCAATGCAATTCTTGCTGTAACCATCAGGCCTTCAAACAGACGGATCATATTTCTTCCTTTTAAAAAAACATTAATTCCCAAATTCTGCATATCGCACTTTCCTTTCCAGCCATGTCAGAATTAACGATAAAGGCAAGATCATGACTAAATAGATAACCACCAACATGAGTAAAGCTTCTAAGGTTTGATAATACATTCCTATCAGATCCTTGGTTACATTCATAAGATCAACCACTGCAATTGCTCCCACTATCGAAGTTTCTTTTAATAAAAAAATGCAATTTGCACCTATTGAAGGTATACTCACCGAAAATGCCTGAGGAAGAACCACATATCTTACAAGTTGAGTTTTTGAAAGACCTATGCTTAATCCAGACTCAATCTGTGTTTTGCTTACAGCTTCAAAACCGCTTCTGAAAGCCTCCGCCATATAGCTTCCTCCTAAAAAAGATAAACCTATAATGGCACATGCGGTTTCAGTTAATGCTATTCCTACTTTGGTTAGTCCAAAGTATAAAAAGAACAATTGAATAAGAAGAGGCGTATTTCGCGACAACTCTATATAAATGTGTACAATTGTCTTTAAAACTTTAACTTTGAAATAAAGAACGATACTGCATATAAAGCCAATCATCAAAGAAAACAATATACCCCAAAATCCAAGTTTTAATGTCGTCCATGCTGCTTCCCGGTAAAGCGGTAAGCTATCTATAATAAATTGCCAGTTAAGATTCATTCTTTAATCCCCTCAATCATATTGAACATCCTTTCAAATTTAAGAAGATATAATTTTGCAACAAGAAAGAGTTTCTCTTGCGAAACTCTCGCGCCGAGCGTGGTCGGCAAAGCCGACAAAATACCATACGCGCGAGTGTGCATTCTGCTCGTAGGGCTTTTTATTGCATAGGAAATCTGGAGGAATTTCCTATGCAATAAAAAAATTCTCCCCCTATTCAGAGGCAGAATTCTATTCCGCGGTCCCACTCTGATTACCGGATACACAATCCGACATCTCATCATTTTCGGTACTAACATACCTCAACACTGTAACGGGTGTTCCGCCGGAGTCTACTACTAACGGTTCGATCCGGTACTCAAGGATGCACTTCAGTTAATCTCAATCTAAAATCCCTTCCAGCCTAAGAGGATTTCTCTCTGTAGATCTCCTTTAACCTACTCTTCCTGTCATCGCAATTCCAACTATTTTTATTTGTTTACTATACTATAACAGAATAGTATTTCTGTCAATCCTTTTTATTAAATTTTTAGCATCCAATGCTTGTATTGAATCTATAACATAATAAATCATGATCACCCGTTTTATGAGTGATCATGATTGAGCAAAGTGATTTATTCTTTTTAAAAACTCAGGAATTTCAATATTAGTAAAAATTTATTGTTGTAACGTGGAAACAAAAACTTTGTTTTAATAAACTGGAAGATGTTTTAATCGTTTACGCAGCAATATGGTTGAATACATCATCAGCAAATATATAATAAACATATAGACAGGAAACATTTTAGCTCCGACAAACTGTGCAACCAGACTGAAAACAGGTGGCGTAAGCATTATTGCAATATAACACATTCCCATTTGAAATCCGATAATGGACTGAGACAGTTCCTTACCGAAATTGAGTGGCGTTAGATGTGTCATATTCGGAAAAAGACTTCCGTTACCAAAGCCAATCATAAATAAACCTGCAACTGAAAAATAGGGGTTGGCTGTAATAAACATCAAAACGATTGCAAGAGCTGTAACTGTCTGTCCTGCATAAACAAGGGTATCTGGTCTGAGCTTTGATGCAAGAAACCCCGATACAAACCTTCCAAGTGTAACTCCGATAAAATACAGCGTAACCAGTGCTGCTGCTCTATCCGGTTCAAATCCTTTTCCGTCTGCAAGAAACGTTGCTCCCCATATCAGGCAAGTCGATTCGATACCGCATGAAAACATCATTACTCCAACGTGAGAACGAACAGCAGGGATTCTGACTATTTCCTTAATCGTAAGTACCTTTTGTATATCTTCTTCTGTTGAGTTCGCAAATTGAACCTTTTTCCACAGTGGAATGGACACTGTCATAATCAAAGCAATAATCGCCTGAAAGACGAACATCGTCATATATCCTCTGCGCCAATCAGAATGATCTGAAAGAGCAAATGACATAAGATAAGGACTAAGCGATACGCCAACTCCATAAAAACAATGCAAAAAATTCATCTGCATATTGTTGTAATGCAAAGCAACGTAGTTGTTCATCGCTACATCTATTGCCCCTGCTCCTATACCAAGGGGGATCGCCCAAAAACAAAAAGCTACAAGACCTGTTGACTTTGCAAAACCAAATAATGCTATGGCAGTTAATATGGTGCTTAGAGAGCCGACTTTTGCAGTTCCGAATTTTGAAATCATTCTTGCACCCATAAAACTTGAAAAGATAGTTCCTGCATAAATAAGCATTGAAACAAGAGAGGATGCAGATACAGGCAAATCAAATTCACGATAAATCACCGGCCATGCCGCTCCAAAAAGTGAGTCAGGGATACCAAGTCCAATATATGAAATATAGATAATGATTAAAAGAAGTATTGTCATGATGTCACCTCAAAAAAATTTAAAGTCACAAATATTTACCTCTATCATAGTACTTCATATATTGTAACCTTTCTGGCTGTATTTCTCAAGAGCTAACAAATATTGTTCTTAAAATGTTAAAAAGTCTGCAATCCCTTTTTGCATACTATAAAAATATTTTTATCATACCAATAAATAATTGATCTGATCAGATAAGCTGAAATTGTCCGGATTCCATTTTCTTTCCGGACAATCCACAATTTCATATGGAATTTTTAAGCTATCAATAAATTGAATAAACTTATTATCCAGCCATGGAGGTGTCCATGCGCCAGACCTGCATATATGAATTACTGATACCATAATACATTGGTCAAAATGATTAAGGTCCCAGTACCTGATGTTATAATGATCATTCATTGGTTTGAAGTCTTCCGGCTTCTCTGACGTATATGGGCTATAAAAAATATTAGCTTCTTTTATAAGTTTATCTTTTAAGAGTTTGCCAAGCCAGTTGGAACAATTGACTTCAAAGTTAAGAGACGAAAAGCCGCCATAACCCAAGTCCGAATGAGCATCAAAAAGGTATACTGCTTCGCAGTTGTTTTCTTTGGCGAGTTCATATGACAAGACATGGGAGTCTGAAACATAAGTTTTTATATTCTTTGTAAATTTAAAGCATTTCTTTATTTTATTCCAGAAAGTTTTTGGTTCTAAAAAGAGCCAAAATGCTTTATAAATATCTTCTCCCCTTGCCTTTGCCTGAATGTATCTTTTATACCACAAATCCATTAAACTCTTACTATTTTCGAAGTAAATCCCCCAACTCTCCCGGGGATAAATAAAATAGTCCCAATCTATTGACAACAGACAATTTTTCATATTATAACCCCCCTAAATTTAGTTGCAACGTTAAAATATGAATGATCTGATGTCTTCTCAAAATATCTGTATTTAAAATGTTTTAGAGAGATTAGGACTGAAATTCTCCTCACAGTTTTGATAGTTTAAAATTAACCTACTCTGTTTTTTATGTCAACTCTAATTCACCCCGTTTAATAAGAATTATTCCTCATTTATTCCCAATAATCTCAAAAGCAACTCTTTAATAAAAAGATCTAGCCAAAAAACTTCGATGAAAAATCATTGTTGAAATAATTGCTTAGTAACTTTATCGTTTAGCTTATTTGTCAAAAACAGGGCAGGTATGATGCTAATTACCATAAAAATTAAGCTTGTAGTAAACCCTATATGATAAGCTCCGGCAATATTGACTGCTGTTGCTTCCTTCCCATTAAGCGTATTGCTGACCACCGTTGCCAGAATTGCGGACCCAAAAGCAGCACCTACGTTTTGGATAATTCGAGTAGCAACACTGGCTGCAGGAACTTGGGACTTTTGAAGACCTAAATAAGAATCACTCATAATAGGGATACTGATTCCTCCAACGCCCATTCCACGTAAAAATAGTACAACCCAAATGATCCACTCAGGTGTGACGGCATCAAAAAATACAAACGGAAAAGTTCCGGCAATAGTTATAATAACCGAAGGAATCACAACAAATCGTGCTCCGATTTTATCCGTCATTTTACCAATTAAAGGCCGTGTCACCAGCATTCCCACACCTTGTGGTATCAGCCAAAGCGCCGATAGGATAACATTCAAGACCACGCACATTCTGAAAAAACATCGGAAACAGAAGCATAGGTCCATTGGTGGCAAAACCAGCTAAAAACAAAGAAACAAACGATGCAGTGAAATTTTTTGATTTAAACAAACTTAACGGAATCAAGGCAGAATCCTTCTTCTTCCATGCATAAAACAGATATATAACTATAGAAGCAATACCACCTGCAAATGCTGAAACACCGATTATATGGGATCTTGAAGCCCTGATTTCTGTTACCCCAAAGATAAACATTCCTGATATCATTGCCAATAAAAAGATACCAATCCAGTCCAGTTTCGCAGATTTATCCATCGCCTCAAATTTAGGGAGTTTCCATTGCATCATCAGTAAAGCAATTGCTCCAACAGGAAGGTTCACAAAAAATAACCAACGCCATGACAAATATTGCAAAATCAATCCTCCGATAATGGGACCAATAATTGGAGCAAACACAATCGGAATACCAACGATAGACATAAAACGCCCAAGATTATCATTCCCTGCAATTTGTACAATCAAAGATGTTAAAGTTGGGATCATCAGGCCAGAGGCAAAACCTTGTAACACACGGAATGCAATTAAACTCGGCATGTCCCATGAAAGGCCACAAAGCAGTGAAGCAGTTAAAAACAAACCTAGCGCCCCCATAAATATTTTTTTACCATCATACTTTCGAATCAACCACCCAGAACATGGAACCGCAATTCCCAAAGCAAGGGCATACCCGGTTACAACCCATTGCGTAACAGCAAAAGTCGCAGAAAAAACTTTTGCTAAATCATTCACCGCAATATTCACAATAGTAGTATCCAGCATTGGTGGAAGTGCACCAAACACTAAGATCCACACAATACCCATAATTCTTTTTATTGATTTTTCATTTTTCATATTTTCACCTCTCTAAGATACATATTGTACCTTAGTAGTATAACTCTTTTTGAAATTAAGTACAACATGTATCTTATTTTTTCTTTAAAAAATGTTATAATGTTTTATAATAAGTGTGAAAAATTATATATTTAACTCTTTCCAGCGAAAGGATGAACAGTGAAATGAAAAATGGAGGCAAAAACATGCGTAGACGCGGAGATGCACTGAGTGAAAGCATTTATAACGCCACAATAGAAATGATAAAAAAAGTGGGCTATACAAATCTCACATTTCAACAAATCGCACAAGCCGCAAAAACAAGCCGTACTGTAATATACCGCCGATGGAAAACCACATTTGAGTTAATTCATGAAATTATGGTATATAAAACGACAAAAGCACTGGGTGGGGAATTGATTGATAAGATTGAAGATACCGGAAGTCTGCGTAGTGACTTGCTTCAGTTGCTTACACTCTATCAAAGGATTTATACAGAGGGTACCCATGAAATAATGAATGCTATTTTGTTTGAAATGGGACAAGATAACAAAAAAATGTCTGAAATAGAAATTCACGCAACAAAGAAAAATATTCTTGTTATGAAAAAATTGCTTGACTTTGCTAAAGCCAGAGGTGAAAAAATAAAAGAGGTCAGCGATGCGACACTGACCCTGCCTTTTGATTTGATCCGTGTTGAAAACCTTCTTAGGAAAAAAGCTATTGATGCCAAGCGTCTTGAAGTACTGGTTGATGAAATATTACTTCCAGTTTTTCTTGCATCATCTCGATCCATCTAATGCCAACAGCTTTTAATGCCAAGCCATTTAGCTACCCTTAACCTTGAATATTTTGAAACATAATTGAATAACTTTGTTTGTCTTCTACACTTCTAACATTTTTATAAAATCACTGATATTATATTGAAACAGACAAGCATTTCGATGAAGTTCCAGAGGATTTGTTTCCTTTGTGTTGAACCCATCAAAAGATGTGAAGGCAAGAAGGGTACCGAATTCTTTTAACCATTCTATATTCTCTTTTTTATAGAGACCAAAAGGATATGCAAAAATTTTCTTTGTAGTAACAAAATCTTCACATTTGCTTAAGTCTGCCATTATGGTATCTTTATCTTCAGTTTGTAATGCAGATTCCATTCCTTTTCTGGTATGAAGCAAATCCGTATGATTACAATATTCAAAGACATCGTTCATACTTAACAGCTCATCCCTGGACATGCAGACAGAGTAATCCTTTGTATATTCCTGTTCTTTATCAAAAAGCCAACCTAATACTACAAAACAAACCGCATGAAAATTATATTTCTTAAGAATTGGATA
>JAAYMW010000072.1 GCA_012521175.1 Candidatus Epulonipiscium sp. | reverse complement strand
GAGGAAGTTTGGGCCGTACCCAGGCAACAGGATATGGCTGCTGCTACTTTACAGAAGAAATGTTAAAAACCAAAGGGGAGTCTTTCCAAGGCAAAACGGTAGTAATTTCCGGTTCCGGTAATGTTGCTATTTATGCGGCAGAAAAAGCACAGCAGCTTGGCGGAAAAGTGGTTGCTATGAGTGATTCCAACGGATATGTATATGATCCTGAGGGCATTCAATTAGATACTGTAAAACAAATCAAAGAAGTTGAAAGAAAAAGAATTAAAGAATATATCACCTATCATCCAAATGCAGAATATCATGAAGGATGTTCAGGAATTTGGACCATTCCTTGTGAAATTGCCCTTCCTTGTGCAACACAAAATGAATTGGACGGCGAAGCTGCAGCAACTTTAGTGAAAAACGGATGTATTGCAGTGGCAGAAGGAGCAAATATGCCTTCTACACCGGAAGCTGTTGAAATCTTTCTTCAAAATGGCGTTTTATTTGGACCAGGAAAAGCTGCCAATGCAGGAGGCGTTGCTGTATCAGGCCTTGAAATGAGCCAAAACAGCATGAGATATTCCTGGACTTTTGAAGAAGTGGACGCAAAATTAAAACAGATCATGGCGAATATCCACAAAAATGCTATGGATGCAGCTAAGGAATATGGCCATGAAGGAAATTATGTTGTAGGGGCTAATATTGCAGGATTCTTAAAAGTAGCTGAAGCAATGTTGGCACAAGGAGTAGCCTACTAATTTCATATCCAAATTGATTTAGGGATATAATTTATGTATAATGGAATAGAAGCCTTATTTGTAGCTTGTTCAAATAAGGCTTCTCCTATTATTGATCGATTTAAGAGGGGATGAAAGATGTATAAAATCTTAAAAAAGAAAAAACTGAACGAAGCTGTAGAGTTAATGGTAGTTCAAGCACCCTTTGTAGCAAGAAGCTGTCAACCTGGGCAGTTCATTATTCTTAGGCCGGATGAAAAGGGAGAAAGAATTCCATTAACGATTGCAGATTATGATAGAGAAAAAGAAACCGTTACCATTATTTATCAAGTGGTTGGATATTCTACTCAGCTGTTAAGTGCTAAACAAGAGGGTGATACGATTCCTGATTTTGTTGGCCCCTTAGGCAAACCTTCTGAACTTAAAAAACATAAAAGAGTATTAGGAATTGGTGGAGGTGTTGGCGCTGCACCCTTATATCCCCAAATTCGTAAACTCCATGAAATGGGTGTAGCGGTGGATGTGATTCTGGGTGGAAGAAGTAAAGAATTCATTATTCTGGATAAAGAATTTGAAGCCATTTGCGATAATGTCTACTACGCAACCGATGACGGCAGTAAAGGGAAAAAAGGATTTGTAACCGATGTCTTGAATGATTTATTAGATGAAGGTAAGGAATATGATGAAGTCATCGCCATAGGACCTCTTGTAATGATGAGGGCTGTTGTAGGGATTACAAAACCTAAAAATATACCAACAATGGTATCTTTAAACCCTATTATGATTGATGGAACAGGAATGTGCGGTGGATGCAGAGTCACTGTTGGCGGAGAAACCAAATTTGCCTGTGTGGACGGTCCTGATTTTGACGGCCTTTTGGTAGATTTTGATGAATGTATGAGAAGGCAGGGAATGTATAAGGAAGAAGAACATACTTGCCGCATTGGATTAGGAGGAGAAGCACATGCCTAATATGAGTTTGAAGAAAGTAACAATGCCTG
>JAAYMW010000071.1 GCA_012521175.1 Candidatus Epulonipiscium sp. | reverse complement strand
GGAAGTACTTCCTCAAGTTTTAGTTAATGCAAAGGTTTCTAACGATAAGAAATATTCCTATTTAGAAAATGAAAAAATCAAAAAAGCCATTGAAGAACTGGAGCAAAAGTTTGCCGGAGAAGGCAGAGTACTTATTCGTCCTTCAGGAACAGAGCCTCTTATTCGAGTAATGATAGAAGGAAAAGATGAAAAAGTATTAAAAGAAGAAGCAGAAAAATTAGCAGAACTTATTAAAACAGAATTGAACAAATAGTTTAAATCAGGCAGGTTAAGGAGGATATTTATATGTGCGGTATTGTAGGATATATTGGAGAACAAGAAGCATCACCAATTTTGATAGATGGCTTAAAGAAGCTGGAATATAGAGGATATGACTCAGCGGGAATTGCTGTTTATAATGGCTCATGTATAGATGTTATGAAAACTAAAGGAAGACTTAAAGACCTTGAAGAAAAACTTGAAGGCAGAGCTGTAAAAGGAAGCGTAGGGATAGGCCATACAAGATGGGCAACCCACGGAGCTCCCTCTGATGAAAATTCCCACCCTCATGCCAATGGAGATGAAACCATCACTGTAGTTCATAATGGAATCATAGAAAACTATATGGAATTAAAAGAAGAATTAATAAGAAATGGATATGTATTTTTATCAGAAACCGATACAGAAGTAGCTGTTCATCTTATTGACTATTATTATAAAGGGGATCCGATAGATGCAGTTATTCAAGCAATGAATAAAATAGAAGGATCCTATGCTTTAGGGGTTTTATTTAAAGATTACCCGGACCAATTGATTGCTGTTAGAAAAGATAGTCCCCTTATAATAGGATTAGGTCAGGGAGAAAACTATATTGCTTCCGACATACCAGCCATCCTTCAATATACTAGAGATGTATACTTTTTAGAAGATGGAGAAATTGCTGTTTTAACAAGAGGCGAAGTTAAGATTATCAATAAAAATAAAGAAGAAGTGAATAAAGAAGTATTTAAGGTAACCTGGGATGTAGCTGCTGCAGAAAAGGGCGGTTATGACCACTTTATGTTAAAGGAAATCTTTGAACAGGCTAAAGTTGTTAAAGATACTTTAATGCCAAGACTTCCAGAAGATCAAGACAGAGTTGTTCTAGACGATATTAAACTTTCTAAAAAAGAATTAGAAAATATTAATAAAATTTACATTGTTGCCTGTGGAACAGCATATTATGCTGGTATTGTAGGTAAATACCTTTTAGAAAGAATCGCAAGAGTACCTGTTGTTGCGGAAGTAGCTTCAGAATTTAGATACAGAGATCCTGTAATCGATGAAAACACCCTTATGATTGTGCTTTCACAATCAGGAGAAACAGCAGATACTTTAGCAGCGCTTCGTCTGGCAAAACAAGGAGGGGCAAGAGTTCTTGCCATTGTTAATGTCGTTGGAAGTTCAATCGCAAGAGAAGCCGATGATATCCTTTATACCTGGGCAGGACCGGAAATTGCGGTAGCTTCTACTAAGGCTTACTCAGCACAGCTTACGGCTATGTATCTTTTAACTTGTCATATTGCTCTTGAATTAGGTAGAATGAACGAAGAAGAGTTTAAAGAATTAAGAGATGAACTCTATCAATTGCCAAGAAAAGTGAACAGAGTACTCAATAAAGCAGAAAGAATCAAAAAACTAGCGGATAAATACGTTAACTCTAAAAATGTATTTTATGTAGGCAGAGGTCTTGACTATATGGTATCTATGGAAGGTTCACTTAAACTTAAAGAAGTAGCTTATGTTCATAGTGAACCTTATGCGGCAGGAGAATTAAAACATGGTCCAATCGCATTAATTGAAGACACTACCCTTGTTGTAGGCATAGTAACTCAAGAAGAATTGTATGATAAAACAGTAAGCAACTTAAAAGAAATTAAAGCAAGAGATGGAAAAGTCCTTGCCATAGCTGTTAAAGGCAATACAGAAATCGAAAAAGTTGTAGACGACGTTATCTATATTCCACAAACCCACTGGATGTTTACATCTTTATTGGCAAATATTCCTCAACAACTCTTCGCGTATTACGTTTCAACAGCCTTAGGCCATGACGTAGATAAGCCAAGAAATTTAGCAAAGTCGGTTACTGTGGAATAATATGAACCTAATGTAAAAAAAGTATTGTATATGTGTCCATGTAAAATAAACTCTGCAGAACGATAATAAAGTCTGCAGAAAGTAAAATAAAGT
>JAAYMW010000070.1 GCA_012521175.1 Candidatus Epulonipiscium sp. | reverse complement strand
TGGCATAAATATGTAGGATTAGATGGGGATGTTTTAACCATAGATACATTTGGTGCATCCGGTCCTGCAGAAGTATTATTTAAGGAATTCGGATTTACTGTTGATAATGTTGTGGAAAAAGTTAAAAGGTTAGTAGAATAATGTGAATAAATAAGTTATTTTATAAAAAGTCAATGATTTAGTCATTGACTTTTTGTTTTGTTGCTCACTTTTATTCTTTAAAATGAATTCTTTTTGCCCTGTGTTATTGATTAAAATTAAAAATAATTTATATTAATTTAAACTAAAGAAGTTAGAACCTTGAAAATCATTTTTAAAATAGAATTAAGGCCTCATAATTAGGGAAGAAAGGTAGAATGTACTAAAAGCTTAGTCTTGAAATGAATAAGAAAATCCTCTATAATTTATATAAATATAAAATATTTTATATTTATATAAATTTATTAGGGGGCAATTATGGATAAGACAAACATTGTTAAGACTAAGTACAATACGCCTTGGATTGCTAATAGAGCAGATCCTTACGTGTATAAATCAAAGGATGGGTTTTATTATTTTACAGCGTCTGTTCCCGAGTATGATCGTATTGTTCTTAGAAAATCCAAAAGATTAAAGGATTTAGCCCATGCAGAAGAGGTTGTCATTTGGAAAAAACATGACAGTGGTATCATGAGTGAACATATATGGGCTCCTGAAATACATTATTTAGATGATAAATGGTATATATACTTTGCTGCGGGAGAAAGAGAGGATAAGTGGAAGATCCGTCCTTATGTTTTAGAGTGTCAAGATGAAGACCCTATGACAGGACAATGGATTGAAAAAGGTAAAGTACAAAGTTGTGCTGGGGATGAGTTGTCCTTTGAAGCGTTTTCTCTGGATGCCACGGTGTTTGAACACAGAGGGAAAAGATATTTGGTATGGGCAGAAAAGGTGCAGTTAAAGGAGCTGGTTTCTAATTTATATATTGCAGAAATGGAATCCCCAATAAAGCTAAAAACAAAACGGATGCTCTTAACCACTCCGGAGTATGATTGGGAAATGGTTGATTTTCATGTTAATGAAGGACCGGCAATTTTAAAAAAGAACAATAAAATATTTTTGACTTATTCTGCCAGTTCCACGGGCGCTTGTTACTGTGTGGGGATGCTTATTGCAGATGAAGATGCAGATCTTTTAAATCCTGATTCGTGGACCAAGATGAAAGAACCGGTTCTTAAAACAGATGAAAGTAAAGGTGTTTATGGTCCAGGACATAACTCTTTTACGATATCAGAAGATGGGAAGGATATTATGGTTTATCATGCAAGACAATATTCAGAAATTGTTGGAGATCCGTTATACGATCCTAATCGTCATGCAATGTTTTTAGAAATCAAATGGAATGAGGATGGAACGCCTAAGTTTGAATATATGAGTATTGAAACCTGATTTTATTAAAGAGCACAATAATAGATTTGGTGGTACAAAAAAGGGACAAGAGTATATTGCACTTGTCCCTAAAATTATTAATCTTTTTTTATATATTTTGTAGATTCTCTTTCTACTATGGAACATTCCAATAGGATTTCGCCGGTCAAATCAGAAGACTTCCCTTCAATCTTGTCAATTAATATAGAAGCTGAAGTATAACCAATATCAAAAAGGGGTATATCGATAGTGGAGAGAGTAGGACGACTTACGGTACAGATTTCTCTGTTGTCAAAACCAATTAATGCTAAATCCCGTCCAATTTCAATATTATGCTGTCTGCAATAATCTATCACACCCATTGCCATAATATCATTTTGTGAGAATATAGCCGTAACCCCTGCCTGAATCAGTTGTCCGGCAAGTTCATATCCAGAATCTCTATTCCAATCTCCGTGAAGCGTAAGTTTTGGATTATAAGGAATACCGGAATCAAAAAGCGCTTCCTGATAACCAGTTAGTCGGTTAATAGAATGATTGCTGGTGGGTGGACCGGCAATGACACCGATTAAGGTGTGTCCTTGCCCAATTAAAAATTTAGCGGCATCATAACCGGCTTTTTTATCATCATAAAGTATCGAGGGCACAGAAGGATCCGTACAGCTGCAATAAGTGCAGACAAATTGGGTATCTTGGATAGAAGGAAGATGCAGCACTTTATGACTATGGCAACCCAGGTAAATCAAACCGTCTACCTGCATGGACATCATAAAATCAACGGCTTCATTAACGATATTGTTATGACTGGTAATATCAAGAGCTGGATCTATACCTAGATTATTTAAGCGCAAATTCTCAAGCAAGTAATGATATCCCTGCTTTTCGCAGTAAGCTCCAATACCATCAATGATAGGCGGTGCGTTGAATACGGTTATATCTTCTGTAATGATGCCAATCGTACGACTTTTTCTCCTTTTTAGATTACGGGCATAAAGGTTAGGACGATAATTTAAATCTCTGGCAATAGAGAGAATTTGTTCGGTGGTTTCCTGGCTGACACCACCTAAGCCATTGAGAGCTTTTGATACGGTTGCAATGGATACTCCGGCTATTTGGGCAATATCCTTCAAATTTGCCATAATTTTTCCTCCAAATACTAATGTAAAATTACAATATATTATACCTATGGTGCAATCATTTTACAAGCAAAATAGATCTTAAAAAACAAAGCAAACGTTTGAAAAGTAAATTTTTTGAAAAAATAATATACAAAATATACAATTTATTTGGGAAAATACAGTAAATAATAATAAAAAATGAATACAATGCACTTTAATAATTTACAGTTTAATCGATTGTATGGTATAATTTGCTTACATGAAGTTAAACGTTTAACTTAAAATATTAAAATATCAAAGGAAATGGGTGGAGTATGAATAAATTAAAGATGGTTCCGTTGCAAAACATTGATATTAAGGATTCCTTTTGGGATCGATATGTAGGACTTGTAAAAGATGTTCTTATTCCCTATCAGTGGGATATTTTAAATGACAAGCTTGATGATGTTGAAACGAGTCATTGTATCAAAAATTTTAAAATAGCCGCTGGGATGGAAACGGGAGAATTTTATGGAGCGGTTTTTCAAGATTCTGACTTGGCAAAATGGATTGAAGCGGCATCCTATTCTCTTGCGGTCCATCCGGATAAAGAGTTAGAAAATACTATTGATGAAGTCGTTGATTTAATAGAAGCGGCTCAGGGAGAAGATGGATATATCAATACATATTTTACGATTCATGATAAAAACCTTCGTTTTACCAATCTTCGGGAAGGGCATGAATTATATTGTGCAGGACATTTTATGGAAGCAGCAGTGGCGTATTATCGTGCGACGGGTAAGGACAAATTGCTTCGTATTATGAAGCGATTTGCCGATTTAATTTGTGAGGAGTTTTCTTCAACCAAAAATTCAAAGGGATATCCAGGACATCAGGAAGTAGAAATTGGTCTTTATAAGATGTATGAAGTTACTGGTGAAGAGAAGTATTTAAAACAGGCAAAAATGTTCCTTGACAGAAGAGGAGAGCAACCTAATTATTTTCTCGAAGAGGTGAAAAAACCTAACTTTAAGCAAATCTTTGATGAGTTTAAAAATTATGACCCTTCCTATTCTCAATCACACCTTCCGGTCAGAGAACAAAAGACGGCGGAAGGACATGCGGTAAGAGCGGTTTATATGTACTCTGCTATGGCGGATGTTGGGGTTGAATATGATGATAAGGCCTTGCTTAATGCGTGTAAAAGTTTATGGGATAATATGGTTAAGAAGAGAATGTACATTACAGGAAGCATAGGAAGTTCTGGGTTGCTTGAACGATTTACCACGGATTATGATCTTCCAAATAACTCTAATTATTCGGAAACCTGTGCTTCCATAGGACTTGCCTTGTTTGGAAGAAGAATGGCTCAGATTACCAGGGAGAGCAAATATTATGACGTGGTGGAAAGAGCGCTTTATAACACAGTTCTATCTGGAATTAGCATGGATGGGAAAAGCTTTTTCTATGTAAATCCTTTGGAAGTATGGCCGGATAATTGTATCCCCAGGACTTCAAAGGAGCATATAAAGCCAATTCGACAAAAATGGTTTGGTGTTGCTTGTTGTCCGCCTAATATTGCCCGTACCTTAGCATCCTTGGGAGAGTATATTTATTTTGCTGAAGATAATGCAATTTGGGTGAATTTATTTATTTCCAATAAGGCAAAGTTTACTATATGTGATCAAGAAGTTGCTCTGGATATGAAAACAAAGTTCCCATATGAGGGGCATACGAGAATAGTCCTCAATAGCGAAGCGTCTGTAAGGGGCAAGATTTATTTGCGCATTCCTGACTATGTAAAAAAATATAAGATTTTAGTCGATGGAACGGCTATTGAGTCGCTACAGTTTATGGGTGGTTACTGTGTGCTGGAATTAGACATGAATCAACAAACTATTGATATTTACTTTGACTTAACTCCACGTTTTGTCAGAGCAAATCCGCTGGTTAAAGAAGATATAGGAAAGGTAGCTATAATGAAGGGCCCACTGGTATACTGTCTGGAAGAGATAGACAATGAAGCAAATCTACCAGCTTATTATATAGATACATCTTCAAACCTTCAGGAGTATTATGATAATGAATTGTTAGGAGGCACTGTGGTTGTAAAATGTGAAGGTAAGAAAGTAACGCAGGAAGGATGGAATGCAGACACACTTTATTCAGAGCAAAAGATTGCCTTAGAAAAGAAGACATTGACCTTTATACCATATCCATATTGGGGAAATCGCAAATCTGGTGAGATGCTGGTATGGGTTAAGGAAATGCAGTGAAATATTAGATTTATTTCAGGCTGTTGATATGTATAAAACATCAACAGCCTTTTCTTTTTTGATAATAATTAAAAATAACTATTCACTGGTTATAGGCAGCCAGTGAATAGTTTGTGAATCAGTGTATTAAATTTATTGTTCTGTACGCGTATTGTATTTTATAAAGAATTATCAGTGGAAGATGAGGCGGAGGGAATAGTTGTATCCTCATAGGGACTATAATGAATACGTACATTAATATCTTGATTATAATTTCCAAAACTTTTACCAAAGATAGTCAATCCACCTACATGTTTTGCATCTTCTGGTACAGCGAGTTTGAACTTTATGGTACTTCTATAATCCAGATCAAAATCATTAAGTGACACATCTGAAATTTTTAACCCGTCAATAAAGGTTCCTTTTCGATTAATAACAATTAATTTAAGAAGACCGTACTGATTCCAGTTAATTTCCCACCAATCAGGGGTAAATATGCCTTTAGTACCTCCAAAATCTCCGGGGCTTGTCCAGTAACCTATCCATTTATTGTTGATGTAAAAATGAATATCGGAAGGCCATGTGTCATTGTAACCCGGTGCTTCAGAACCTAATTCTAAGGAGATGGTGATTTGATCAATTTTTTGAGAAGCAGGTAAAAAGTTTGGTATAAGGTATTCAACATAACCCTTGGTGAACCAAAGAATATCGCTTTGAAAACGGTCTGGATGGGAAAAGTATCTGGGATCGTCAACCTCTCCAATAATGGATCTGGAGGTTGCAAGACCACAAGTTGGGAAAACATGATAATCAGAATAGTGACCGACTTTGATATTGGTTTCATATACGTTTTGTTCATCTTCTTTTGAATTTATTTCGATTAAAATCTTGTCAAGATGTACCATATATTTTTTTTGGTTGCCGTGACCAGTGGATTCGTTGGAGATGGAGATTAATCCGCAATTCTCTAATTTTTTAATATGGCCGGTTAAGGCCCCATTCGTTATATTTAATTGGGCAGCCAACTCATTCATATTGAGTTCATTAGTGCTTAACAATAATTTGATTATAGATATACGAATATCAGAAGCAAGGGCTTTAAAGATATCCAACCCTTCCTCTAGAGATTTGATGTGTAGCATAGATGGCAGCCTCCCTGAAAAATAGTTTTTGCTATTTATAGAATAGGTATAGTATAGCCTATTAGTAAAAGGAAATCAAGAACGCTCAAAAATAATATCAAATAAGATAAAGATAAATTCTGTTTTTTATATAAAATATCTATCAATTCTGTTTTTATTTATTAATTAATAGTGCAATATTATATTTCATAAAAATATATTTTAAATAAAACAAAAATAATTTAATTAATAATAAAAAATTACTAGATAAAATTTCGGCCTAAAGTCGACAATAATCGCTTTATTTTAGATAAAACTAAAACATTTAATGATAAAACTAAAATATTTTAAAAATATATTGACCAATTCAAAAAGAAGTTATATTATATTAATAAATAAACTGATAATTTCCTTTAAAAAATATTCAAAATACACAATAACTTAACTTATCTTATATATTTACAAATAATAATTTAATTAAAATTAAAAAAGGCTGGAGCCTTTTTAATAAAAAATTTCATCCATAAAGGGAGGATAAGGAATGAAAAAAAGAATTTTAAGATGGAGCTCATTGGTTCTAACTTTAACCATGGTGATGACTTTGTTAATAGGATGTGGGGGTAAGGGTGCTACAGAGCAATCTTCTAGTGAAACCTCTGCAGTACAAGAAAAGCAATTAGGGGCAGATACTGCTGGTGAAAATGCAACCGAACTGAGTTACTGGACATTTGTTGACTTACACGGAAAACATTTTGAAAAAATGTTAGCGCTTTGGAACGAAGCAAATCCTGATAGACAAATAAAATTAAATGTTACAGTTATGCCATATGATGATATGCACAATAAACTGCTCATCGCTGTTCAAACCGGCCAAGGTGCTCCTGATATCTCTGATATCGAACTTGGCAGATTTCCTGATTTTTTGGCAGGGGATGAAGTACCTTTAGTGGATTTAACGGATGTTGTTGAACCTTATAGAGATAAGATTGTTGAATCCCGTCTTGGTATTTATAGTAAAGATGGAAAGGTTTATGGTTTCCCTACCCATGTAGGTGGTACAGTTGCTTTCTATAATACAGAAATTTTAGAGCAAGCTGGAGTGGACTACAAAACAATTAAAACTTGGGAAGACTATAAACAAGCCGGTATAAAAGTATACGAAGCAACAGGAAAATATATGGGTACAGCGGACACATCTGCTACATGGCAAGCATCTATTCTTTTGGCTCAACAAGGAGCGGATTTTACAGATGCAAATGGTAATCCAAGGGTTAATTCTCCTGAACTTATTAAAGGGCTTGAAATGTTAAAAGACTTACAAGAAAACAATGTTATTGCTACAATTCCTGGTGGTCAGCCTGATACAGAAGAAGC
>JAAYMW010000069.1 GCA_012521175.1 Candidatus Epulonipiscium sp. | reverse complement strand
GGATCTCTGGCTCTTGTTTTTCTGTCTTGTCTTGCATAGCCGTAGTAAGGAATAACTGCCGTTATTCTTCCTGCAGAAGCTCTTCTAAGTCCGTCCATCATAATAAGTAATTCCATCAGGTTTTCGTTCACCGGTGCGGATGTAGGCTGAATAATAAATACATCTGCTCCTCTTACCTTATCATCGATGCGTACTGAAATTTCGCCATCGCTAAATCGTCCGACTTCTGCATTTCCCAGCTTCAGTCCTAACTCTTTTGCAATTTCTTCTGCTAACTCATGGTGTGCATTACATGAAAAAATCTTGATTTCGCTGTTAGCGCTCCTCATGAAAAAAGGCCTCCTTAGAATATCGGTATTTGCGCCCCCCTAATTTCGACATCATTATATCATATCTTTTATATTTTACAAAGGAATTTCTACCCTATCGATTATTTTTCTTATCTACCCAATTTTCTTTATTAATCTGCCTTGCCCTTGCGATGCCCAACGCTCTTGAAGGTACATCTTCCGTAATGGTTGACCCTGCTGCTGTATAAGCTTCTTTATGCACTGTAACAGGAGACACCAGGTTCGTATTGCAGCCTATAAAGGCTCCGTCTTCAATAGTCGTTCTATGTTTTTTACAGCCATCATAGTTTACAATAACTGTACCACAACCAAAATTAACATTTTGTCCCACATCAGCATCTCCAATATAAGTTAAATGGGATACTTTTGTATGATTGCCTATAGTAGAATTTTTTATTTCAACAAAATCTCCAATTTTTATATGACTTCCAATTTTGCTATTCGGTCTGATATACGCAAAAGGCCCTACTGTAGTATTTGAGCCGATTTCACTCTCTAAAACAACGCTGGATTCAACACTTACAGCATTGCCTATTTTTGCATGATCTATTCTTGTGTTAGGTCCTATAATACAGTCTTCTCCAATCACCGTTTTGCCTTGAATAATGGAACCGGGGTATATAATGGTATCCATACCTATAGAAACATCCGGTTCAATATAGGTACTTTCAGGATCTATGATGGTAACTCCTAAGTCCATAAATTTTTTATTCATACGTCTTTTCATAATCTGGGTTACTTCCCCAAGCTGCACCCTTGAATTCACGCCTAATATCTCACTGCTGTCGGGAACAACTACTGCATTGACTCTATACCCTTTAGACAAAATAATATGAAGGGTATCTGTAAGATAGTATTCTCCCTGCACATTATCATTGGTAAGCTCTTTTAAGGCTTCTTTTAAAAGTTTCGCCTGAAAACAGTACATACCTCCATTGATTTCTCTTACCTTTAATTCTTCTTCAGATGCATCTTTATGTTCAACATTTTTCACGAAGTTTCCAGCTTCATCTCTTATAATTCTTCCATAACCCGTAGGATCCTCTACAATTGCTGATAAAATGGTGACACCATTTTGTTCTTTTCTATGGGTTTCTATCATATTTTTTAAAGTTTCACCGGTAATAAGAGGTGTATCGCCATAGAGTACAAGAATATCCCCTTCTTCTCCAATAAAAGAATCTGCCTGCATTACTGCATGGCCAGTTCCTAATCTTTCCTTTTGGATGGCGTATTCTACAGCATCTCCAATGGCTTCTTTTACCTCTTCGCCTTTATGCCCAATCACAAGACAAATTTTCTCACTACCTGCATATTTTGCCGCATCTATCACATGTTCTATTAAACTTTTTCCAAGTACTTTATGTAATACCTTTGATTTTTTAGACTTCATTCTGGTGCCTTCCCCGGCAGCCAGTATGATTGTCGACAAGCCCTTTGTAGCTGAAATGCTCATTTCTATCCCTTCCTTGTTTTATAATATCTCCTACATTTTCTCATGTTTATGTTAAATTTTCAATAGAAAATCAAAAGGGACGGCTCTTATGGCTATACAACCATAAGGAACCGTCCCCTTCAAGTTTTCTCATTACGCTTCGATATCGGCAGCAATTTCTTCTTCTGCTTCTTCTGATTCTGCTAAAAGTACCATTTCGTACTTTTCTAAAACAGCAGTTTGAATCTTATCTCTTGTGGCAGAATTAATTGGATGAGCAATATCTCTAAATTCTCCATCAATCGTTTTACGGCTGGGCATTGCAATAAAACGACCCTTATCCCCCTCAATTACCTTGATATCATGTACAACAAATTCGTTGTCAAAAGTAACAGATACAACTGCCTTCATTTTACCTTCCTTGTTAATTTTACGTACACGAATATCTGTGATTTCCATATGTGTGACTCCTCTCTGTAACATGATGCGGTCCTAGAGTAACCCCCCGGATACCGTTTAGTATATATGCTCTTATTATATAACAGATTTATCCAAATATCAATATCTTTTCTATATTCTAATTTTACTTAATAATACAACTTATATTAAATAACGCTTCCTTTCTTCAAAATAATGGGATTTCCCTTTGTACCTATTAATTCTCTTCCGTCAGAAACCACAACTTCTTTATCTAAAATCGCATATTCAATCCTACAATTATTTCCAATATATGTACCTTCCATAATAACAGAATTTTTAATATAGGAATTGGTGCCTGTAAATACTTTTCTAAACAAAACAGATTTTTCTGCGCATCCGTTGATAATGGAACCTCCACCTACTAAGCAATCTTTTACACAAGCGCCCGGATTGTATTTTGCCGGTGGTTCGTCTTTTACTTTAGTTGCAATATAGGGATATTGATTTAAGAATAAGTCTCTTACATCTTTCTTTAAAAAGTCCATATTCACATCAAAATAGGATTCTGTTGTCCTGATGCTTCTCCAATAGTCTTCAAAAGGGCATCCGTAAATTTTCAGTTTTCTTCTGTATCTTACAATAAGATCGTTTACAATATCAAAACGGCCTTCGGATACAATATCTTCTAAAAGTTTAATCAGCAGAGTTCTTTGTATCACATAAATACCTAAAGAGATAATGCTGCTTTGAGGATCTAATGGCTTTTCTTCAAATTCCTTCAATCTATTATCCTCATCCAGAATCATAACGCCATAATCGGATACATCTTTGCCCTTAAGATCCTTACAAACAATGGTAATGTCTGCTTGTTTTTGCTGGTGGTATTCCAACACTTTGTTATAATCCATTTTATAAATGTCGTCCCCTGATGCGATAATTACAAAGGGTTCGTTACTTCTCTTTAAAAAGTTTATATTTCTATAGATGGCATCTGCAGTTCCACGATATCCAAAAGGATTGTTATTGGAAATATAAGGCGAAAAAACAAAAAGACCTCCTTGTTTTCTTCCTAAATCCCACCATTTTGCAGAAGACAAATGGTCTAAAAGGGAGCGACAGTTATATTGGTTAATAACAGCTACTTTATTGATTCCCGAATTAGCCATATTGCTAAGAGTAAAGTCAATAGCCCTATAAGACCCTCCTACGGGCATGGCCGGAATCCCTCTTTTTACAAGCAAGTCTTTTAATTTTTCACTTTTTCCGCCTTCTAAGATAATTCCAACCGCTCTCATGCTTCCACCCCTTCCAGAATCAGAGACGCCCCTGACTCTAATCTTCCGTTGACATAGTGCTCATGGGTTGTTTCCCCATATACAACACAGTTTTTACCAATCCATACCCCCTCAGGTACCGTAGTGTTTTCCCCTACAACACTAATGCCTGTGTTATATATGCTTGGTTTCTTTTCATTAGGTATGTTTTCCCCTTCTCCTATTCTAACCTTTTCATTAATGATGCAATTTTCAGCCACAATACAGCGGTCAAGCACAGCCCCTGCTTTTACAACGGTATTTGCCATTACAATAGAATCTTTTATCACAGCCCCTTTTTCTATATAAACGCCTGGGCCTAATACGGAATTGATAACTGTTCCATAAATTTCACAGCCCTCCGAAATAATGCATTTTTGAACTTCTGCTTCTTCTCCTATATATTGAGGTGTTTGATAGTCTAAATTGGTATAAAATTTCCAGAATTCTTCATATAAATTAAAACTGGGGAGCGTTTCAATAAGTTCCATATTGGCTTGCCAATAAGATTCGATGGTTCCTACATCTTTCCAATAATCTTTAAAACGATAGGCATAAACCCTGTCCTGGTTTTCCAACATCGTAGGAATAATGTGTTTTCCAAAATCGCTATCTTCATGACGCGCATTATCATCAATAAGTGCTTGTCTTAATTTTTTCCATGTAAATATGTAAATCCCCATAGATGCTAAATTGCTTTTAGGATTTTTAGGTTTTTCCTCAAATTCAATAATGCGGTCTCCTTCTCCGGTATTCATAATGCCAAAGCGATGGGCTTCTTCTATCGGAATTTCTAAAACTGCAATGGTTGCATCACAGTTATTTTCCTTATGGAAATCCAACATCTTACTGTAATCCATTTTATAGATATGGTCTCCTGAAAGAATCAGTACATACTCTGGATTATAATTATCAATGAACTTAATATTTTGGTAAATTGCGTTAGCTGTTCCCGAATACCAAGCACCTTCTTGTTCCTTTACATAGGGAGATAAAATGGTAACCCCCCCTGATTTTCTATCAAGGTCCCATGGAATTCCTATCCCTATATGTTGATTTAAGCGTAGAGGTTCATATTGAGTCAGAACACCTACGGTATCAATTCCTGAATTAATACAATTACTTAAGGCGAAGTCGATAATTCGATATTTCCCTCCGAAAGTAACTGCAGGTTTAGCAAGATTCTTAGTGAGTATGCCAAGACGACTTCCTTGTCCTCCTGCTAAAAGCATGGAAATAATCTCTTTTTTGTGCATAGTCCCCCACTTCCCCTTCTCTATATTGAATTCTAGTACATTTATAATAGCATAAAATGTTATATTTTAGCAATCCAAAATTGTTGAAAATTTATAACTATTAAGTAAAAACGGCCTAAACGGCCGTCTATAAAGATGATTTTACAACAATTTCTCTTTTTTCCTCGTCTACTTTTTCCAGAACCAAAAGTGTCACGTAATCTTCTACCAATTTTTCTTTAGGCTCTTTGGTTGCCATTAAAACTCCGACACCAACAGCTTCACATTCAAATTCTTTCATCAAATCCACAATTCCCTTGGCTGTTCCCCCTGCTTTCATAAAATCATCAATAAAAATCACTTTGGAGCCCTTTGGCAGAGCGCGTTTTGCTAAGGACATAGTTTGTATTCTTTTAGAGGAGCCCGTTAAATAATTCATATGAATCACTGTTCCATCCGTCAGCCTTCCTTCCTTTCTTACAACTACCAAGGGTTTATTTAGGATTCTTGCAGTCATAAGAGCAATAGGAATACCTTTCGTTTCAATGGTAACAATATAATCAAAATCTTGATGTTGAAAAAAACTTGCTAAAGCTTTTCCCATAGTATAGCCAATCTCTGGTGAATAAATGAGATCATTTAAATAGATATAGCCTCCAGGAATAATCCTGTCGATTTGATTAATTTTTGTACAGAGTTCTTCACAAAAAGATCTAATCTTCTCTTTTGTCATAACGGGTTTATAAAATACGCCCCCTGCAGCTCCCGCTACGGTTTCAATTTCACCTAAATCAAACTTTTTAAACATATTTTTCACAATATCAATATCTTCACTTAGAGTGGATTTGGCACAATCAAATAGTTCTCCAAATGTATTAAGGGTAAAGATTTTATGTGGATTCTCTGTAAGTATTTTTATGATGGTTCCTATCCGTTCACTTTTGTTAATTCGATTCACTGTTGAACTCCTTCCATTTACTAAAATGGTATAGTTCTTATCATTATACACTAAATTGCCGAATATTTTAAGTCTTTTTTGATAAAATATTCGGTTTCAAGTTTTACTTTTTTCTGGAATAATAATGTAGTATAATATTATATTTAGAATAATCCATGTTAAAATCAATTTTTGGTTTTGTGGAATAAATTATTCATTCTTGTTTTAATATAAATCTATAATATAAACGAATAGAGGTGCACTATGCTAGATATCAATTTTGAAAACACCAATCAAAAGATCCATTTCATAGGCATTGGCGGTATCAGTATGAGCGGCTTGGCAGAAATCCTCGTAAAAAAGGGGTTTAAAGTATCCGGTTCTGACATGAAAAACTCCAAAATCACCCGTCATTTGGAACAACTGGGCGTTGACTTTCATTTAGGACATTTGCCTTCAAATATTAAAGAGGATTTGGACCTCGTGGTTTATACGGCAGCTGTTAAAGAAGATAACCCTGAGCTTATGGAAGCCAGAAAAAAGAATATCCCTACGATGGACCGCGCAGAATTCCTTGGCCAGATTATGAGAAATTATCCTTATGCCATAGCAGTTTCCGGAACTCACGGAAAAACTACAACAACCTCTATGTTATCCCATATTTTACTGGAAGCTAAAAAAGATCCTACCATATCCGTAGGAGGCATATTAGATGCCATAGGGGGAAATATCCGTACGGGTCATTCTGATTATTTTATTACCGAAGCCTGTGAATACTGTGACAGTTTTCTTAAATTTTTCCCTTATATTGGCATTATTTTAAATATCGAAGAAGATCATCTGGATTATTTTAAAGATATTGAACATATTAGAAAATCCTTTACTTCCTTTGCAAAGAGGATTCCAAAGGATGGTACATTGGTCATTAACGGGGATATAGAAAATATCCATGCCATACTGGATGAAGTGAATTGCAGGGTAATCACCTTTGGTACCGATGCCAGTCGTGTGATGTGGACTGCCGCTAATATTTCCTATAATGAAAAAGCCTGTGGAAGCTTTGATTTATTTTATCAAGGCAAAAACATGGGCAGAATTTCACTAAGTGTACCGGGTGTCCATAATATTTATAATGCTCTTGCCGCTTGTGCCTGTGCTTATGTACTGGATATACCTGTAGAAGATATGGCGAATGGATTAAAAAAATATACAGGCACCCACCAGCGGTTTGAGATTAAAGGGAATCTAAAAGGCATTACCATTGTGGACGATTATGCCCATCATCCCACAGAAATAAAAGCTACCCTTGCCGTGGCAAATCGTTATCCCCACAATAGACTATGGTGTGTATTCCAACCCCACACTTACTCAAGAACAAAAGCATTTTTAAAGGAATTTGCCGAAGCTTTAACAGCAGCGGATCATATCATTTTAACAGATATTTATGCTGCCCGTGAAAAAGATTTGGGTGAAATACACTCTAAAGATCTACAAAGAGAAATTGAAAAATTAGGTAAAAAAGCATATTACTTCTCCGATTTCGAGTCCATAGAAAAATTTCTTTTACAAAATTGTATCCCAGGGGATCTGTTGATAACTATGGGAGCTGGAGATGTGAATATAATAGGCGAAGATCTTTTAGGAACTAATTTATCCACATTATCCACAGAATTGTCAACAGAACCTCAAAGAATATCATGTGAATAATTTTTCATCTCAAAAGCCTAAATTCTATATTTTTACATTAGTTTTAATTCCCAAAAGCTTGGCCTTTTGGGAATTTTATATCCAAAAAAGTAGTGATTCTTTTAAAGTTATCCACATTATCCACAGAGTTATTAACATAATACGTGTGTATAGAATTATAGAAGTCTAAATTTTCTTTTGTAAACATAACGAAAAGAATATGGTATAATAGCAGTACCAATGGACCTTGTTGAAAGGAGAGATCGTGGTGGCAATTCTAAATATTAAAAACAATATAGAATTATCCACAACACCAATTTCCAATGAATTTATTGATACCTATATGCCAAAAGCAAATGGAAATTTTGTTAAAGTCTATTTATATGGCTATCGTTTTTGCTACCACTGCCAACACAATCTCACCTCGAAAGAAATGGCAGAAAAACTGGATTTATTAGAATCAGATGTTATAAAGGCATTTCAATATTGGAAAGAACAGGGCCTGATGGATTTTGAGTGGCATGATGACGATAATATTTATATTGCTTATCATATGCCCTCATTATCTAAGGAAAAAGATCCTAAAAATCTTCCCGATACTAAAGTTGAAAATAAAAATCTACATATTCATTTAGAAGCAAAACCGGATTATAGCCCGGAAGAATTAACGATTTATATGAAAAACCCTGAAATCAGTCAACTTTTTAAGATTGCCGAAAGATATTTAGGAAGAATGCTAAATCACAATGATTTAAAGGTTTTATATAGTTTATATGATTGGCTGAGGCTACCTTTAGAAGTTATAGAACTTTTGCTTGAGCATTGCATTTCTAATAACCACAGAAGCATCCGATATATCGAAAAGGTGGCCATTACTTGGGTCGAAGAAGGCATTACGACAGTTGAAAAAGCCAAAGCCAGAATGAAAGTATTTAATAACGATTACAGGGAAATTATGAAATGCTTTGGGCTGACCAACAGGGACCCTGCCCCTTCTGAAATTCAATACATGAACAAATGGATAAACACCTTTGCTTTAGATATTGTTTTAGAGGCGTGTAAAAGAACCATTGCCCAAACTCAAAAACCGAGCTTTCAATATACTGATTCTATATTAAAAAACTGGGCTAAAAATAAAGTGAAAACCCTAGATGATATTGAAAAATTAGATGCTGCATACCTTCAAAAGAAAAGTATGCAAAGTAGTCCTGCTTCCAACAGCTCTCAGACAGGAGACTATTATTCAAAGCCCAGTAAATTTGTGAACTTTAAGCAAAGAAATTGGGATTTTGATGAATTAGAACGATTGGAAAGAGAATACCTTACTAAACAGCTTTCTGAAGGCAGGTGATATGAATGACGGTGAAAGAAGCCCAATACAAAAAAATCTTAAGGGATTATGAGATCAAAAGAGATCTGGCAAATAGAAGATTAAAAGCGAAACAGGAAGAAGTATATGCTAAAATTCCCAGAATTGCTGAGATAGACAGAATTCTTTCGCAAACTGGAATTGAAGTTTCAAGGCTTGTTTTGCAACAGCCAGAAAAAGTAGATGAATTAATAAAATCTTTAGAGCAGCGAAACCTGGACTTGGTCATTGAAAAAGCAGAGCTTTTATATATTAATGGATATGATAAAGATTATCTGGAACCTTCCTACCACTGTTATGATTGCAAGGATACGGGGTACATTGAAAACTCCCCATGTCATTGTTTTAAACAGGCTCTTATTGATGTGGCATATGACCAATCCAATTTAAAAGATATCTTATCCGTAGAAAACTTTGAAAACTTTAATTTTGATTATTATTCTGATGAAATTCATCCTCAGGCCAACATCTCTCCTAAAGAAAACATTAAAAACATCTATAGCCATTGCATTCGCTTTGTAGACGAATTTGATACTACTTTCAGCAATATGATATTTTATGGAGATCCCGGCCTTGGAAAAACCTTTTTATGCAACTGTATTGCAAAAGACCTTTTAGATCGTGGAAAAACCGTACTTTATTTAACAGCCTTTCAACTTTTTAAACTTTTTGAAAAAGAAAGATTTCGTAAAGAAGAAAGCGAAGATTCCAAGGCTTATCTGGATGCCATCTTTACAGTGGACTTGCTTATTATTGATGATTTGGGTACAGAGTTTAATACTGCCCTTACTGGAGCAGAACTCTTTAACTGTCTTAATGCAAGGCTTCTTGACAGAAAACCTACAATAATCTCTACGAACCTCTCTCCTAACGACTGGCAAAAGCAATATTCTGAAAGAATTATATCCAGGGTGTTCGGAAACTACAAAGCATTGAAATTTATCGGAACGGATATACGCATACTCAAAAAATATAATTAAAATAAAAGTAACCCTTTTTTAAAGACCAAATGCTCATTTTGGTCTTTTTTTAGTTCTAGAAAGCTTATCGTTTTCATATCATATAATGTTCAACCATACCCAATCAGGGGGGGAGTTTATGAAACCTTTTAAGATTCAAGTCCTGCTGCTCATACTCTTGGGGTTAGTTTTATCGGATATGATTTACTATCGTTACAATGAGCTCCATCTTTACGAAACAGCCCTTCATCTCAATAAAAATCCATATTTTATTCATGTTGATTTAGACGATTATAAAATGTATGTATTCAAGAACGGAGAGGTCATAAAAACCTATCCTGTATCAGGAGGCAGAGTCATCTCACCCTCTCCCCTTGGAACATGGACCATCATCTCCAAAGCTGATTGGGGAGAAGGTTTCGGGGGTAGCTGGATGGGATTCAACGTACCTTGGGGCAAATTCGGAATCCACGGAACAGACGAACCTTGGTCCATCGGAAGACCTCTTTCCCATGGATGCATCAGAATGTATAATAAGGATGCAAATGAATTGCAGAAGATGATTCCCATTGGCACCAAAGTGGCCATTGTAAAAGGAGTCTTTGGACCTTTCGGGGATTACTTTAGGGTGCTGGAGCCGGGGCATACCGGTGCCGATGTACTTATGGTTCAGCGAAGACTTAATGATTTAGGTTATTATCACGGCTACTGTGACGGAAAATACGGAGAAGGCATGAAAAGCGCAGTCCACAGATTCCAAAAAGATCACAAACTACCTATCAGTAATAAAATTTCTCTCACAATGTATGAAAGAATGGGGTTTATACCTATGGAATAGGCATAAACCCCATTTGTTTTTGCTTTTTTAGTCTACATTAAATTGCTTTAACATGGTAGTCAGCTGTTCTCCCAGGGCTGACTGTGCCTCAGCAACGGATACAATGGATTCTACAGCTGCACTGGATTCCTTTAATCCATCGGAAATTGTTTGGGTGCTGGCAGAAGCAGAGGTAATAGCTTGAGAAACGGCTTTAATTTGCTCTTGAATTTGTTCCATTGAAGAAGCAATGCTCTTCGTACTGTTTGTAAAGTCTTGAACCAATTCTTCTACCAACTTTGAATCTCTTTGGTATTGTATACTGGTCTCCATCATTAAGTCATAGTCTTTTATAACTTTATCATTAATGAAGTCTAAAATATCCTTTCCGTTATTGGAAAGATTCTCAAAAGCCTCATATACCTGTGCTATAACAGTATGTATGTTTGTAACGGTGCTTGCCGATTGTTCTGCTAAGGCTCTTATTTCTTCTGCTACCACAGCAAAACCTCTTCCCTGCTCCCCTGCCCTTGCAGCTTCAATACT
>JAAYMW010000068.1 GCA_012521175.1 Candidatus Epulonipiscium sp. | reverse complement strand
CCCCTTTTTTGATGGCATCTACAACCATTGCCTGCTGTCCTAAAGCAGAACACATAATAATTTTTGAATCAGGACTTACCTTCAAGATTTCTGGAACTGCTTTAATTCCGTCCATTTCAGGCATCGTAATATCTAAAGTAACAATATCGGGTTTAAGTTTTGCAGCCATTTGGATGGCATCTATACCATTTCCTGCTTCTCCTACTACTTCGAAGCCTTCTTCAGAAAGCATTTTTTTCAATACAGTACGCATAAATATTGCGTCATCTACCACCAAAAATCTTAAACTTGACATTCTTACATCTCTCCCACTTCGTACATCATAATTGATACAAGGAATAGTCCAGCTGTTTCAGTGCGAAGAATTCTTTTACCTAATGTTATGGGGATAATTCCGCTTTGCTTTGCTAAATCAATTTCATTTTCTTCAAAGCCACCTTCTGGGCCTATAAATATACCAACAGTTTTGCCTTTAAAGCCTGTTAATATATTTCGCAGTCGATTCTGGGCTTCCTTTTCATAAGCAATAACTTTTAAGTCCATTGTGTCAGATGCATTAAAAGCCTCTTGTAAAGTAAGAATCGAACAAACTTCAGGTATGATTCCTCTTTGACTTTGCTTTGCAGCCGACTCTGAAATTTTCTGCCATCTCGTCAATTTAGCAAACTGTTTTTTTTCGTCCTCTATCTTTACAACAGTTCTCTCAGTAACAACAGGTACTATTTTATAAATACCTGTTTCAACAGCTTTTTGAATGATTAAATCCATTTTATCTGATTTGGTCAGAGCTTGAAAGAGTGTAATCTTAACACTGGGCTCTGTCTCAGATAAATGAGCTGAAAGAATTTCTGCATGAATATTTTCTTTACTTATAGTTTTTATTATACACTCATAATCCGTTCCTTGTCTATTACAAATTGTTATTTTATCTCCAGTTTTTAACCGCAATACTTTTGATATATGTTTTACATCATCCCCATAAATGACAATATTGTTTTCTTGTATCTGTTCGGGATTTACAAAAAATCTAGGCATAAAATATCACTCTTTCTTTTTTGCTGCTAATGCACACCAGGAGCCTTTCTCGTATATATCAATAATATCCAGTCCATTCTTACACATTGCATCTTTTACATCCTGAAGACGTTCTTTAATGATTCCTGAGGCAATAAAAATACCATTTGATTTTAAGAATTCTAGAACAGACTGAGACAGTTCGATGATTACATCAGCAATAATATTTGCAACTACAATATCCGCTTTTTGATTGACTACATCCAAAAGATTTCCTTCATACACTTTCATTATATGCTCAACATGATTGGAACTCACATTATTTTTTGCAACTTTGACAGCATTGGCATCCAAATCCACTCCTATTACTGAAGATGCACATAATTTTGCAGAAGCAATTCCTAAAATCCCACTTCCACATCCAATATCAAATACGACATCTCCTTTAGTAATATATTTTTCCAGTAACTCAAGACACATGGAAGTTGTTTCATGGGTTCCGGTACCAAATGCCATTCCCGGATCCATCTCTATAATGATTTCATTTTTACCTGTTGAGGTGTATTCCTCCCATGATGGTTTTATAACAATATTTTTTCCAATTTTAATAGGCTTATAGTATTTCTTCCAAGAATTTGCCCATTCTTCTTCATGTAAAATGTCCGTTTGAACTGTTCCTTTTCCTATATCTAAAAATTGTTTAATATGATTTAGACTGTCTTGAATCTGAATGATTTTTTCTTCATATGGAGCATCTTCCGGCAAATATGCTTTTATGAACACCTCGTCCATATCTTTATTTTTAAGCAATTCTTCATCAATATAATCCCAATCGGTTTTATTCTTTTTTTCCATGGTCATGGTAATATCACTAGGATCATCAATTTCTATAGTTGGAATACCAATATTCGTTAATGCATAGGATATTGCTTCTACTGCTTCACTTTTTGTGCTAATGGTTAAACGAATCCATTTCAAATTATTCATCTCCTTGTTCTAGTTGCCAAAGGCTTCTCCGAAAGCATCTTTAACTTTTTCAAAGAATCCTTTCCTTCCTTGGTAAACTTCATCGCCACTAATACTTGCAAATTGTCTTAATAATTCTTTTTGTTTTTCATTAAGTTTTGTCGGAACATCTACTTTAACTTGGATATATTGATCTCCTCTTATTTTTGGATTTCTGAGATTTGGAATGCCTTTTCCTTTTAAGCGAAATACAGTTCCTGTTTGGGTACCTTCTTTAATGGTATATTGTACATTGCCATCCAAAGTAGGCACAACCAACTCAGCGGCTAAAGTAGCTTGAACAAAAGTAATGGGAATCTCACAATATACATCATATCCTCTTCTTTCGAATATAGGATGTTCTTGTATATATACTGTAATCAGAAGGTCTCCATTTGGGCCTCCTCTTTCTCCCGGTTCACCCTTTCCTTGAATACGAATACTTTGTCCATGATCAATACCTGCCGGTATATCCACTTGAATTGTTTTTGTCTTTCTTACTTTCCCTTTTCCATTACATGCGTTACAAGGATCTTTTACCACTTTCCCTTCACCATGGCAAACATCACAGGTCCTTACACTGGTCATAGAGCCAAATAAGGTATTTTGTGTGAATTTGACCTGACCCGTTCCACCACAGCGCTTACAAGTCTCGGCATGAGTACCAGGCTTTGCACCAGTTCCATGACAAGTATCACAGGAATCCCATAAAGCTACCTTGATTTCTTTTGCCACGCCAAAAGCCGCTTCTGTAAAAGAGAGTTGAACGCTTACTCTGACATCGGCACCTTTAACTGGACCGTTTCTCCTTCTTGTGCCCATTCCTCCAAACATATCGCCAAAAACGCTGTCAAAAATATCGCCCATGTCAAATCCATCAAATCCATCAAAACCGGCACCTCCGGCTCCATTTCCAAAAGCAGCATGACCGAATTGGTCATATTTTGCTCTCTTTTGTGGATCACTTAATACCTCATAGGCTTCACTGACTTCCTTAAATTTTTGCTCGGCTTCTTTATTATTGGGATTCATGTCTGGATGATACTTTTTTGCTAATTTCCGATATGCTCTTTTAATATCGGCGTCTGAAGCATTTCTATCTACGCCCAATATCTCATAATAATCCCTTTCTGCCAATTCAATCACCTTCCAATCTAACCAAACTACACGCTTCTCATCGATTGTACTCAATTAATTATTTTATTATATAGTTATACTTACCTAAAATCAAATAAATTTCAACCTAATTTTAATATACTTAGAAAAAGCCAAAGATGTTCTCTTTGGCTTTTAAAATTATTATAATTCTTTATAATCAGCATCTACTACATCATCATTTGCTCCATTAGCGCCCTGTGGATTAGGGTTAGGACCTGCTCCTGGAGCCTGTTGTTGATACAATTTTGTAGAAATTTCATAGAATACATTTGTTAAATCTTCTTTTGCTTTTTTAAGTTCTGCAACATCAGCATCGCTCATATTTTCTACATTCGTTTTTGCTAATAAATCTTTTAATTTTTTAAGCTCAGCCTCTACTTTAGCTTTGTCTCCAGCGTCTACCTTATCGCCAAGATCTTTAAGTGTTTTTTCTGTTTGGAATACCATGGATTCTGCTTCATTTTTGGTATCGATGGCTTCTTTTCGCTTCTTATCTTGTTCAGCATATTGTTCTGCTTCTTTAATAGCTTTTTGAATTTCATCATCACTTAAATTTGTACTTGCAGTAATTGTAATATGTTGTTCCTTACCTGTTCCAAGGTCTTTTGCAGAGACATTTACAATACCGTTCGCATCTATATCAAAAGTAACTTCAATTTGTGGAACTCCTCTTGGAGCTGGAGCAATACCGTCTAATCTAAAACGTCCTAAAGTTTTATTGTCTCTTGCCATTGGACGTTCCCCTTGAACGACATGAATATCAACAGCTGTCTGATTATCTTCTGCTGTTGAGAAGATTTGACTTTTTCTTGTAGGAATGGTTGTATTTCTTTCAATTAATTTTGTTGCCACGCCACCTAAGGTTTCAATTCCAAGGGAAAGAGGTGTTACGTCCAGAAGAAGGATATCTCCTGCACCTTCATCTCCTGCTAATTTTCCTCCCTGAATGGATGCTCCGATTGCTACACATTCATCTGGATTGATACCTTTAAATGGTTCTTTTCCAGTAAGTTTCTTAACTGCTTCTTGAACTGCAGGAATACGCGTTGATCCTCCAACCAACAAAACTTTATCTAAATCTGATGGACTTAAACCTGCATCAGATAGAGCTGTTCTTACAGGATTCATAGTTCTTTCAACCAAATCCGCAGTTAATTCATCAAATTTTGCTCTTGTCAAGTTCATATCTAAATGCTTAGGGCCTTCTTGATTTGCAGTAATAAACGGTAAATTAATATTTGTAGTGGTGACAGTAGAAAGTTCTTTCTTTGCTTTTTCAGCAGCTTCCTTTAATCTCTGCATTGCCATCTTGTCTTGGCTAAGATCGATTCCTTCTACCTTTTTAAACTCTTCTACTAAATATTGAATGATTCTATCGTCAAAGTCGTCTCCACCCAGATGATTATCCCCATTGGTTGCAAGTACTTCAATAACACCATCACCGATTTCTATAATAGAAACGTCAAAAGTACCTCCACCTAAATCGTATACCATAATTTTTTGTTCTTTTTCATTTTCAAGACCATACGCCAATGCTGCTGCTGTAGGCTCGTTGATAATTCTCTTAACATCTAAACCTGCAATTTTACCTGCATCTTTTGTTGCTTGTCTTTGACTATCTGAAAAATACGCAGGAACAGTAATAACTGCTTCTGTAACAGTTTCACCTAAGTACGCTTCTGCATCTGCTTTTAATTTTTGTAATATCATTGCAGAAATCTCTTGGGGACTAAAAGATTTATCATCAATCTTTACTCTATAGTCGCTACCCATATGTCTTTTTATAGAAATTACTGTTTTATCAGGATTAGTTACAGCTTGACGTTTTGCAGTTTCTCCTATTAATCTTTCTCCTGTTTTAGTAAATGCAACGATAGAAGGGGTGGTTCTTGCTCCCTCTGAGTTAGGAATAACAACTGGTTTACCACCTTCCATTACAGCAACACAAGAGTTAGTTGTTCCTAAATCGATACCGATTATTTTTCCCATAATCTATTTATCCTCCTTATGATACTTTATTAGTTTGCTACTTTGACCATACTGTATCTAATGACTTTATCTTTAAAAATATATCCTTTTTGGAATTCTTCTACAATTTCATTTTCTCCAAATGCCTCATCTTCAATATGAGTGACTGCATTATGGAGATTAGGATTAAATGTTTCTCCAACAGCTTTTATTTCTTCTACTCCCATTGAAGTCAAAATATCTTTAAATTGTCTATAAATCATCTCCATTCCTTGTAAAAAGGAATTGGAGTTATCATCTTTTTGAGCAGCACTTAATGCGCGTTCAAAATTATCAATTACAGGAAGTATCTGCTCAACAGCACTACGTATACCATCGTCATAAAGAACTGCTTTTTCTTTTATGGTTCGTTTGCGGAAGTTATCAAATTCCGCCATTGTTCTTTGAAGACGATCTTTTAATTCATCATATTCTTTTTCTTTTGCCTTTAATTTGTTCTGTAGTTCTTCTGCATTCAGAGCAGCAGACTCTTCATCAACATTTTTTCCCTCTTCCTGAAAACTTGTCACTTTTTCATTGGTATTTTTCTCTTCTTGATTTGCTTCTATGTCTGCATCGGCTAATATTTCGTTGTCAACTTCATTATTAAGAGTTTTATCCTGTTCCACTTGCCCCACCCTTTTCTTTATATTTTATTTTATCCATCAGAGTTATCTTTTAGCAGTTTATCCATATTGCCTGAAATATACGATAATAAAGAAACAACTTTATCATATTCCATTCTCGTAGGTCCAATAATACCGATGGTTCCCACTTTTCTGCCACCTATCTCATAGGAAGCAGTAATTAAACTACAATTTTTAATTTCTTCGATTTCATTTTCTTCACCAATAGTAATATTGATACCTTTAGAAGCATTTTTTAATAAAATAGATATTAATACATCTTTTTTCTCCAATGTATGAAAAATCTGCTTCGCTTTCATAATATCGCTAAATTCAGGGAAATCCAACATGTTCATTGTTCCACTTAGATATACTTCGGGGGTAATCTTTGTTTGAATGGTTTTAGCAACTGCGTCAACTATTGGATTGACGATTTCTCCGTAAATACCCATTTTCACTTTTAATTCTTGAATCACGGGCAGATTAATTTGCTCCATCGTTAACCCCTTTAAAGATTCATTAAGCATTGCTGATAACTTATTCAGCGTCGTTTGATCTGCCGGAATGTCCATCTTAATAACATTATTGGTTACGAGATTAGCGTCTGTTACGATAATAAGAATAATTGAATGAGCATCTAAAGGAATAAGTTGCATATGCTTTATCTTTGTTTTATGAATGACTGGAGAAGAAACGATAGAAGTATAATTCGTATATAAAGAGAGTAACTTTGCTACTTCTTTCATGAGTGTATCAATTTGATCTACTTTTTGCTGGAGTAATCTCTCAATCATTTTCATATTATCTTGATTAATTGATTTATGTTCCATTAATTGATCTACATACAAACGGTATCCTTTATCCGAAGGAATACGACCTGCCGATGTATGGGGCTGAATAATAAATCCCCATTCTTCCAGATCAGACATTTCATTTCTAACCGTAGCTGAACTTACTCCTAATTCATATTTTTTAGAAATAGTTCTGGAGCCTACAGGTTCGCCCGTAAGAATATAATCTTTAATAATCGCATACAGTATTTTTATTTTTCTGTCATCTAAGATCATATTATCATTCCCCCTGATTTGTTAGCACTCAACTACTGTGAGTGCTAACTTCAAATTTAAAATACCAT
>JAAYMW010000067.1 GCA_012521175.1 Candidatus Epulonipiscium sp. | reverse complement strand
ATGTATGCCTAAACCAATGAGGGGTAACTTTCTTTTTGATGCCTACGTTCATTGCGGCTTGTTCCAGTAACTTTCTGACATAGGAATACGACAACCTCTGTCCATGGATATTTACAAAAAGCGGTTCATGATTATTAGAATCAATATCATAAGATAATCCAAAATCTCTCCTATACTGTACAATATAAAACCATAAATCTTTTCTTATTTTTACAACTCTCCAATCTGAGCCTTTTCCTTTAATGCGAACGCCAATATTATTGGCATGATCGAAATAAAAATCTCCCCAATTGATCGAAAGAAGTTCATTGATTCTTAATCCGGTAAAAAGTAACATTACACCTATTGTATAGTTTCTGTTTGAAAGGATTTTATTGCTACTGCTTGCTTTTAAAGATTTTAATAATAAATCTACTTCTTTCATGGAGAGAAACTTATGCTGATTTTTATTGTCAAATTTCGGCTTCTTTAAAAGTCTAAACGGATTTACTAAAAAATAGCCGGAATCTTTTCCGAAAGTATATAAGCTACTTATGGTGTTTATTCTTTGGGAAATCGTTGAGGGGGCAAGAGGCTTACCATTTGCTTTAATATGGGATTCCAGGGCTTGTTTATAATTATTGGCGTTATAAACTCCAACATCTTTAAGTTTTTCAATACCTAAACTCTTCATAAATAATATGTACTCATCGACAATTTTTCGATACGTCTTTCTAGATGTTTGTGCTTTTTGGTCCAGCCATAATTCAATTAACATAGAATCATCTGAAATATCACAGGAAACTGAAGACTGAATATTGTCATACAATGGTTCGATGGAATTATAATGATTTTCTTGGATTATAGGTAAATTCATTAAGTCACTTCCTTTTTTGATAAAAAAGATGATAAATTATGGTTAGTGATACTTTAATTTAGTTTATCACATATATTTATAGAAGTACATATGTTTGGTGAAGAAAACCTAAACTTTATTATACCTAATTTTTGTTGTGTATTAGTATATTAATAATTAAAAAAATACAATAGTAAAAATATTAATATAGATAAAACCACCTAATATTTTGATAAATTAATTATTAATATCATAAAAATTTATTAATCAATATGTTATATTTCAAATTATAATATTCAATATATAAGATTAATAAAAATCTAGACAAAATACGATAATGTAAGATGTTATTTATATAGACTATTATTATTAATAAAAAATATAAATTTATAAACTATCTATGTAATATTTTATATGCTATAATAAAAACATATATTATAATAATAGTCCTAAAATATTTATATGAGTTTGTAATTTTATATAAATCAAATATTTAAATAATAGATTAGGAGGAAATATAAAATGGATAATCAAACAACTGAAAATATGAAATATTGTAGTTTTCACAAAACCTATCATTCAATATCAGAATTTGAAGACGATATGAGAACAAAGGATGGAAAAAAGAATATCTGCAAAGCTGCGTATCAAGAAAAGTATGGAAGGAAGAAAACGACTATGACGGATCCCGTAGAAATCATTAAGAAATATTTTAAAGAAGAACATCCGGATCTTTTTAAAGTAATACAAATTAAAGCAATCGCAAAAGAAAGGACATTTATGGAAGTGTTAGTAGACAGCATTGAAATCGAAGAGGAGTATTGGCAAATTATTAATCAGGATAAAAATAGAGAAGAAGTTAATTAACATAAAATTATTATGGTAAATAGGTTAGAATTTAATAAAATTAAATTTGATATTTAAATGAGGACTTCAGATAATTTGTAAGAGAAGGAACTATAATAAGAACCAAACATAATTAAAAATGCGGAACTGAAATAGGATTCAGAACCGCATATAAATTGATTTATCTGTTTTTGTAGTCGTTGTAAAAATTCTCTACAGAACGGTCGTAGGTTCTTTCACCAGCTGGTGAAAACAAACAGCCGGGAACTTCGCCGTTTCTTTTATGATAAGCGATGCATTCACAGCATTTTCCATGTCTTGAACAAGAAGTGTATGTACAGGTACAGTTGATTTTAGGATTACAACTCATAAAATCCCTCCTCGAAATGATTATAGCAATATTATAAGACAGCGATGAATTCATATGCAAATAGAAATTCTCTAAATTTTATTACTTATGTGGTTAATGATGGATATGTATGATATTATTGTATTTGGTTGAAGTATTAGTTTGTTTGAAAGGAGAATTTCTATAGTTTTTCAAATGATAAACTTCATATTACTCTTAGGAATTATAGGATGTAGCTTTTATGGGTTTTTTTATTCATATTATTAGCTCATAAAGGTATTAAAGCTTTGGATATTTATATAGAAAAGAATAAAGAGCAATAAAGTAATGAGAATGTAAAAGAATTACTTACATATTTTTCTCCATAAAAAGTCATAGTAACTATATGGAGGTGAAAATATGTCTCGAAATGATGGTAATAAAGAACGTCGACAAGATATTAAAAAGATGGCAAGAACTTTGGAGAATATTGCAAAAAACGAAGCGTTGTTAGAAGAATCTGCAGATGATTTAACCCCTGGGCAATTGGAAGAAATCCGTGCAGGACAACATAATAAAAAGAAATATTTAAAAGAGGCTACCAATACAATTAAAAATAATGGACCAATACAATAATAAAGCTTTGAATTTTATGAAAAGTAAAAACAAAAGGAACTCAGTGATGAAATGTTCTAAAAGTTATACTTAAAAGCGAGAGGTTTTAGGACTAACTCTGCATCCCCTAGAGAAAGAGAAAGTCATATTGAAAAGCTATTATAATTATATATGTAGATTAAAAAGCTAAGGATAGTCCCTTGGCTTTTTTAATGAATGGGAAAGACCATTTACTATCATTGATTTGTTTAAAATAATCTTTATTTTTTAATTATACAGATGGTATAATATATAAATATCGTTTTATGTCCACAATTCTCATTAATGAATTTAAGGGGGAAATCTATGCTAAAAAGAAAAACAAAATGTTACGAAGCTCATTACGTTACAGAGTATGTACAAGAGAAATTAAAAGGTAATGCCGTACCGTATCCCAATGTCACTCATGGTCCCCATATATTTATTTTGGAGTTGTTTGAAAAACTATTAAAGATGGGTATATCTAATAAGGAACTTCTCCTCAAATTGATTAATGAATCGGCAGCCTTGAGTAATTTTGATGTTAATATATCTTTTATATCAGCTGAATTAAATAAATTTGCCAATGCATTAGCACATTCCAGTGAATCCAATATGGCAGTAGTTGAACAAACAACAGCCAGTATGAATCAAGTGAGCCACGCAATTAATAACCATACAAATATTTTAGAAGACCTATCCTTGAAATCCCACAGCTTAATAGATGGGAATAGAGATACTTTACGTTTGTTAGAAGAAATCAATCAGATTAAGGCCATCGTATTAAAGAATTCAGAGATTATGTCTCAGAAAATAGGATTGCTTGAAGAAATCTCAACCAAAATGGATCATATCGTTGCGGGAGTAGGCTCAATTGCAGAACAAACAAATCTATTAGCACTTAATGCCAGCATTGAAGCGGCAAGGGCAGGAGAGCATGGAAAAGGATTTTCTGTAGTTGCAGAAGAAATTAGAAAGTTGGCATCCGATACCAAAGGCAAATTGGAAGATATGCAAATATTTACTGGTACTATAAGAAATGCAACTAAAGAAGGCATGGAAAGTGTAAATAATACCATTTCTTCTATGTCAGATATGTCTCAAAAACTAGAAGCAGTTACTCATTCCTTTAAAGAAAGTGTTGGTCATTTAGAAATGACTGTGAAAAGCATTTCGGAATTAGCCAGTATGATGGAACAAATTAATGCTTCCTCAGAAGAAATTTCCACGGCAATGAATGTCGTTGCAACAGAATCAGAAAATATCAATCAGATGGCCAGAAAAGTCTCCGAAGACTCGCAGAAAGCCCATAAATATGCAAAAAATATTGGAAAAGTGGATGATAATATTTCTGATATCGTTAAACAGTTAATGGAGACAGTAAATGATGGAACACACCCATTATCAAATAAAGACTTTATAGCCAATATGGAGGAAGCTATAGCAGCTCATATAAAATGGGTAGAAACATTAAAGAAAATGGTTCAAGAGCAACAAATAATGCCTATTCAAATGAATGGTCATAAATGTAAGTTTGGGCATTTTTACCATTCGATTAAAATCAGCCATCCGGAAATTAAAAATGACTGGGATAAAATTGATGCCGTTCATAATAATTTGCATAATCTTGTACACGACGTTATTAACGCTATTGAGCAAAAAAATCAAATTCAAAGTATGCGCATTTTAGAAAATGCTGAACAAATGTCAGGTGAAATTATTAAAATATTAAATTCAATTATAGAGAAAGTAAAAGAGATGGATCAGCAAGGTATAAATGTATTTTAGATAAAATCTTTGTTTTTATTTTTTTAGACAGCTACTATTCGTTAAAGTTGTGTTTCGCGAATAGTATTACAAATCCATAGAACCTCCTTTCTTTCTGTGTTTTGTGATACTAACCTATCTTTTCTTCTTTTTTTTGAATTTTCCTTCATTAAAATTTTCGGATCAATTGTAATTATAGTAATATTTTAAGGCGTTTTATTGCTTTACAAAGATTTTCTCTTAATGGAACTCATTTAATAATAATGAATTTTCCAGAGAATTTACAATCGTTTTTTGAAAGAAATAAAAAATCCTGAAAAATATATTCTTTCTCTTGAATTCATGGTGGTATAATGCTATACTACTAAAATAAAATATTAATAAAAACAAATGTCTTTGTCACAAAGACTATGGAAGGAGATTTAATTTATGTTGAAACGAAAATTATTAGCTTTAACTCTTGGCTTCTCCTTACTTGCAGGGCTATTTACAGGTTGCAGCAGCTCCCCTGCAGGTGAAAATGGTGGAAGTGCTAATAGCGACAAAGTTATAAAAATTGGTGTATTCGAACCTCTTACTGGTGAAAATGGGGGAGGCGGATTCCAGGAAGTTTTAGGAATTCGGTATGCAAACAAGGTTTACCCTACTGTTGATATTAATGGAGAAACTTATAAGATTGAATTAGTAGAGGTAGACAACAAAAGTGATAAGACAGAGGCTGTCAGTGCTGCACAAAGTTTGATTGCTTCTGGAGTTAAAGTTGTTTTAGGTTCCTATGGTTCTGGTGTTTCCATAGCAGCAGGTGATTTTTTTGCAGATGCAAAAATTCCTGCAATTGGAGCTTCTTGTACGAATCCTCAAGTAACTTTAGGAAACGATTACTATTTCCGTGTATGTTTTTTAGATCCATTCCAAGGAACTGTAATGGCTAACTATGCCTATCAAGAAGGTGCTAAAACAGCGGCAGTTATTACACAGCTTGGAGATGACTATTCATCCGGTCTTGGAAGTTATTTCGTAGATGCTTTCACTTCCCTTGCCGGAGAAGGAGCTATAGTGAGTGAAGAACAATTCCAGACCAATCAAACAGACTTTAAAGCAATTTTAACCAACGTAAAAGCTGCGAATCCAGATGTTATCTTTGCTCCATCTTCAATTGCTACTGCTCCACTTATCATTAAGCAAGCTCGTGAACTTGGAATTACAGCAAAAATTATGGCTGGTGATACATGGGAAAACTCTTCAATTATTGAAAATGCAGGAGAACATGCAGAAGGCGTTGTTCTTTCAACTTTCTATGATGAAGCAGATCCAGCTACTGAAGAAGCTGCTTCCTTCGTAAAAGGATTTAAAGAATATTTAAAAGAAAATAATCAATCTGAAATCATCCCAGCAGTATCTGCCTTGGGCTATGATGCGTACTTAGTTGCTCTTGAAGCGATTAAAAATGCAGGATCTACAGATACTGTAGCAATTCGTGATGCTTTAGCTAATGTTCAAATTGATGGAGTTACTGGTTCCATTTCCTTTGATAAAAATGGAGATGCTAAAAAAGATATGGCATTTATTAAAATAGTTAAGAATGGTGCTTTTGAATTCTTAAAGACAGTAACAGTTGAAAATTAATCTGTTAGATTTTTTTTAAGCATTATGCATGTTTTAGAGGCTGCCTGCAGATTTTTATGCGGTAGCCTATGTTGCTTTTATTTATATATAGGAAATTATTTACTCAATAAGTAAATATTAATGTTTTGGAGGGCAGCGCATGACATTATCGACTTTATTTCAGCATATTTTGACAGGTATATCTTTGGGCGGTGCATATGCGTTGATTGCTATTGGTTATACCATGGTATATGGTATTCTAAGATTGATCAACTTTGCCCATGGAGATATTTTTATGATGGCAGGATACTTTATGATTTTTGCGATGGTTAGTCTTCCATGGCAAATTGCTATTCCATTAGTGTGCATCATCACAGTTATTTTAGGCGTGGTTATTGAGCGTGTTGCTTATAAACCTCTTCGCTCAGCACCTCGTATGTCGATTATGATTTCGGCTATTGCTATATCTTATCTGCTACAAAATTTGGCAACATATTTATTTACGGCACTTCCCCGTGCTTTTCCTGAAATCCCATTCCTTAAGAAAATATTCCAAATAGGAAATGTATCTTCCTCTTTGGTTACTTTTATTACACCTATACTGACCATTATTTTGGTTGTTGGCCTTATGTTCTTAATCAATCACACTAAAATTGGTATGGCAATGCGTGCCGTATCTAAGGATTTTGAAACAGCGCAGCTGATGGGAATTCGTATAAATAACGTTATTAGTGCAACCTTTGCAATTGGCTCTTTCTTGGCAGCGGTTGGCGCAATTCTTTATTTTACAGACCGTATGTCGGTAACTCCTTTTAGTGGTATGCTTCCTGGTTTAAAATGTTTCGTTGCAGCAGTGCTTGGCGGAATAGGCAGCATTCCTGGGGCAATGGTTGGTGGTTTTGTTATAGGACTGTGCGAAACAATTCTGGTTGCAATGGGATATTCCACGTTTAGCGATGCATTTACTTTTACACTATTAATCATAATACTATTGTTCCGTCCGACAGGATTGTTCGGCGAAAAAATTATTGATAAGGTATAGGAAGGGGCTAGTATGAAGACATCAAAAAATCTAATATATTCTTTAATTCTTGCAGTTGTTACTCTTGCTTTACTTTTTTTTCTTGAAGTTAACAAAGCTAAGTATGGAATGGCTTATACAGTATTGACAAAAGGAATTATCCTAGCGGTAGTTGCTGTTTCGATGAATCTTGTTACAGGATTTACTGGTCTTTTTTCTTTGGGTCAAGCCGGTTTTATGGCAATAGGCGCTTATGTTACTGCTATTTTTCTCATTCCTACAAATAGTATAGAAGAAGTATATTATATGAGCGGTGTTTCACCAGCAATCCTTACATTTAAAACCTGGCTGGAATCTACTCCATTATGGTTCCAGTCACTGCTTCCTTATATAGCCTTAACTGCAGGAGGATTGGTGGCAGCTTTATTTGCAGCATTAATTGGAATTCCTGTATTAAGATTAAAAAGCGATTACCTTGCAATCGCAACTCTTGGCTTCTCTGAAATCATGAGAGCAATTATTTCAAGTCCACAAATGGATACCATAACCAATGGTTCCTATGGGCTTAAAAAAATTCAAGGATTTTCTTCACTGATACAAGTGTTCTTAATTGCTGCTGTATGTATTACATTTATGATTCTTTTAATTCGCAGTACCTATGGGCGAGCATTTAAGGCAATAAGAGAAGATGAAATTGCTGCTGAAGCTATGGGGATTAATCTTTTTAAACATAAATCCCTATCCTTTATCATAGGCTCTTTCTTTGCTGCGGTCAGTGGAGGAATGCTTGCGATGTTTATGCGCTCTATCGACGCAAAAACCTTTACAGTATCTTTAACATACGATATTTTATTAATCGTTGTTGTTGGCGGAATCGGCAGTATTACGGGAAGTATACTCTCCTCTCTTCTGGTAACCGCAAGTAAAGAGTGGTGGCTCCGTTTCTTTGATAGTCCTCTGTATATTGGAAGTTTTCAGGTACCACTTTTTAAGACCGGATTCCGTATGGTTATTTTCTCAGTAGTATTACTTTTAATTGTACTCTTCTATCAGAGAGGGCTTATGGGAAGAAATGAATTTTCATGGGATGGCCTTGCAAAAGCCTTTAATAAGCTAAAGTCGAAGTCCTCTAATAAAGGAGGTTCAAAAATTGCTTAGAAATATTTTAAGACTAGAAGATATCACAATGCAATTTGGCGGTGTAGTGGCGATAGATAATTTATCATTAGAGGTTAATGAAAATGAAATAGTTTCCCTGATCGGACCTAACGGTGCTGGGAAAACAACTGCTTTTAATGTTATTACTGGGGTCTATGCTCCTACCAATGGTGCCGTATACTTTAAAGATAAATTAATTGTCAGTAATTTTCCTAAAGGGCCTATGAAAAAGATTTATGCAGGTCAAAATAACGGGAAATATACAACTACAATAAAGAAAACTCCTGATCAAATAACAAAGCTTAATGTAGCTCGTACATTTCAAAACATTCGGCTTTTTAAAGAATTGACAGCCTTTGAAAATGTATTGATTGCAAAGCATATGCGTTCTAAAGCAAATTGGCTTTCTGCAACTCTTTGCCTGAATTACAAAGAAGAACGAAAAATGCGGGAAGAAGCTTTGGAGCTTTTGGATATTTTAGGATTAATTGATGTAAAAGACGAGATAGCCAGCTCCCTGCCCTATGGTCAGCAACGACATCTGGAAATTGCCAGAGCCCTTGCTACAGAGCCGGAATTATTGCTGTTAGATGAACCGGCTGCAGGGATGAATCCTCAGGAAACACTTGAGTTAACTTCATTTATTCATGATATTCGTTCAAAATTTAACCTTACCGTATTGATGATTGAGCATCATATGGATTTGGTTATGGAAATCTCTGATCGTATTTATGTATTAGACTTTGGAAAATTAATAGCTTCTGGAGTTCCTGAGGAAATACAAAACAATCAAACAGTTATAGACGCATATTTGGGGGTACCGGATGATGACGAAGAATAATTTATTAACAATAGAAAATCTAAGTGTCTCATATGGTGGTATTAAGGCAGTAAAAGGTATTAGTTTAACAGTGCCGGAAGGTGAAATCGTTACTTTGATTGGTGCCAATGGTGCGGGAAAGAGTACAATATTGCGAACCATCGCTGGACTTGTTAAACCTGAAAGCGGAAAAATTTCATATCGTGGTGAAGATATTACAGGAATCTCCACTACTTCCATTGTTGAAAAAGGAATTACTTTAGTTCCGGAAGGCCGACGGGTATTTCCGGATCTTACCGTTTTGGAGAATCTTAAAATCGGTGCATATTTGCGAAAAGACAATCTCCAAGATGATATCAACAGGGTGTATAAGCTGTTTCCAAGACTTCAGGAACGTTCATGGCAATTAGCCGGAACTTTATCCGGTGGTGAGCAGCAAATGTTAGCTGTTGGCCGTGCCCTTATGAGTAGACCTAAACTTATAATGATGGATGAGCCTTCTTTAGGTCTGGCACCGATTATTGTTAACGATATAATGAATATCATTACTACAGTTAATAAAGAAGAAGGCATGACCATTTTATTAGTTGAACAAAATGCGAATCTTGCCTTAAGAATCGCTCACCGTGGTTATGTTTGTGAAACCGGAAGAATAACTATGGAAGGAACAGGCATGGAATTATTAAATGATGAAAATGTAAAAGCAGCTTACTTGGGAAAATCTAAAAATAAATAGTACATTTAACCAAAAAGGAATCTTAAACTCCTGAAACAAATTCGGGATTAAGATTCCTTTTTTATTGATTAACAGTATTTTTCTTCTATTCTTCTTTTTGTTTTAGTCTCATAAATATCTTAATGATTTCATTGACGATCAAAGGAATCAAAGCAAAGGCGATGACCAATCCCCAGTCTTGCAAACTTAGATTATGGACATTAAATGCGTTTGCCAAAACTGGGATTGAAATTACACCCAATTGTAAGATGAATCCTACTATGATTGCGCCTATCAGATACATATTGGAGAATAGGCCTATTTGTAATATGGATTTTGTAGAGTTTCTTATAGACAATGAGTAAAATAGCTGGGAAGCTGCCAATACAACAAAGGACATTGTTCTGGCATAGGTGAGTACATTTTCTGGTATATTTGTAGAACCTAGACTATATCCATGTTCGCTTAAGCCAAAATAGAAAGCTGCTAAGGTAAGTAAACCTATTAATGTACCCCCTATAATCGCTCTTAGTCCTGCACCTCTGGCAAAAAAGCTTTCTTTAGGATTCCTTGGCTTTCTCTTCATAACATCTTTATCACCAGGATCAATTCCAAGGGCGATAGCCGGTAATGAGTCAGTGATGAGATTTATCCATAATATTTGTGTTGGCAATAGCGGTACCGGCCAAAAGAACAATATCGATGCAAAAATTGTAATGACTTCTCCCAGATTACAGGACAATAAGAATATTACTGCTTTCTTAATGTTGTTATAAATATTTCTTCCTTCTTCTATTGCATGAACGATTGTTGTAAAGTTATCATCGGTCAATATCATATCACTGGCGCCTTTAGAAACGTCGGTTCCGGTAATACCCATTGCGACACCAATATCGGCATATTTTAGAGAAGGCGCATCATTTACGCCATCACCGGTCATGGACACGATATTTCCTTGAGATTTAAAGGCTTTAACAATCTTAACCTTGTGCTCAGGAGAAACTCTGGCAAACACTCTATACTTATTGATATTTTTAGCAAAATCCTCTTCTGATAATTCATCTATTTCTACGCCTGTTAAACTTTGTTCAATAGAATCTGCAATCCCAAGTTCTTTGGCAATGGCAACCGCAGTATTTTTGTGATCTCCCGTAATCATTACCGGTGTTATTCCTGCCCTTTTGGCTTCCCTAATTGAATCTTTAACTTCAAGTCTTGGAGGATCGATCATTCCTACAAGACCGATAACTGTTAAATCTTTTTCCATCTCTTCAGGAGTTAAGATTTCTTTCGTATCTTTAAAAGCTGCTCCAAGAACTCTTAATGCATTATCTGACATTTCTTCAGCTGCCTTTAAATAGTCAGATTTTATTTCTTCCGTTAAGGGTACGATTTTGCCATCAATAAGCGCATGAGATGAAATTTTTAATATATTGTCTATGGCACCCTTTGTATGAACCCTGTAACCATTTCCTTCTTCATTTAAGGTGGACATGAGTTTTCTGTGTGAGTCAAAAGGATTTTCCGAAACTCTCTTATGTTTTGAGTTTAATTCGCCTTTTGTGAGATTGTATTTATTCCCTAAAACAATTAAAGCAATTTCTGTTGGGTCTCCGGTACCTTCGCCATTTTCAAAGGTAGCATCTGAACATAGAACTAAGGTTTTAATGAGTTCTTTCTCATCTTCAGAAGCCTCTAAATTGGTTGTTGTCGCTGAAACCTCTTTAAAATTATTTAATGTATAGTACTTTACTACTGTCATTTTATTTTGGGTCAGTGTTCCAGTTTTATCGGAACATATGATGTTTACAGAACCTAAGGTTTCAACTGCCGGTAATTTTTTCACTATAGCATTGATTTTAGACATTCTTGTTACTCCAAGAGCTAAAACAATTGCTACTATAGCTGCAAGTCCTTCTGGAATGGCAGCAACAGCCAAGCTGATTGCTGTTAAGAACATTTCAAATATATCTCTTTTTTGGAACAGAGATATTAAAAATATAAGTATACATATTCCAATAGCGATAAAACCAAGGGTTTTACCAAGCTCCTCCAGGCGTTTTTGCAGGGGTGTCATTTGTTCAGTATCTTCATCCAGTATCTTTGCTATTTTGCCAATTTCAGTATCCATCGCAGTTCCAACCACAACACCCTCCCCTCTGCCATAGGTAGCAAGGGTGGACATAAATGCCATATTGGATTGATCACCTATTGGAGTCTTTGGGTCGTTATAAATAGCATTTGCATCTTTATCTGTTGGAACTGATTCCCCTGTAAGTGCGGATTCTTCTATTTGAAGGTTCACACTTTCAATTAATCTAAGGTCAGCCGGTATATATCTTCCAGCATCAATAATCACAATATCACCGGGTACAATTTGCTCTGAACTAATTTCCTTAATTTCCCCGTCTCTTCTAACAAGAGATTTGGGTGTAGTCATTTTTTGGAGGGCTTCAATGGCTTTTTCAGCCTTGTATTCCTGTACGACTCCTATTACTGCATTTAAGATTACAACTAAAAGAATGATAATGGCGTCTACATATTCACCTATTATCATTGTTATCAGGGCTGCACTTAAAAGAACGTATATCAGCATATCTTTTAATTGCGCAAAAAATAATGAAATCAAACTTTTCTTAGGCTTACCTTTAAGTTTATTCTGCCCGTATTTTCTAAGCCTTGCCTCAGCTTCCTCACTGCTAAGGCCAACTGACGGGTCAACACTCAGTTCTTTCAGAACATCTTTTTGGTCTTTTGAAAACCACATTTAATAAACCTCCTCCTTTTTTAATACAGGGACAACCTGGAAAGCAATAAAAAAACCTCTAGCGAATTTTGTTATAAAAATAAAATTTCGCTAAAGGTCTTACAGCTTTGACGAATCAAAGGATAAAGCCAGGTAAAACATACCGATTGTTGACTTTATCACCTGTATTAGGTAGTTACTCCCCTTTAACAGATAACAACTATATTCATTTCTCTTATATTATAGCATCCCGAATATATATTTACAATATTTAATTTTTTATAAACGTAAAAAATCATAATATTTATTCATTTTCATTTCGTGCAAAGGAATATGTCAGGGCAAAGAGCAAGACCAAGAATAAAACAAATAATATATGGGAATATACCAATGATTTTTGTATTGAATCAAAAATACCCATAAAAGCGCTGTTTGAATGCTTTGTTGTAAAGGTAGACAAATCTCCCCAATTTAAAAACATAGTAAAAATATAAAGCCCCAATATCCCTATGATGTACACTAAGGTGGCAATCAGCACAAGATTTCCAAAAAACAATCCCAAAAATCTTTTTTCTTTCGTAAGTAATTCTTTCAAATAATTTTTTTCAATAGTTTATTTATAATCTCATATTGTTTAATTCCCCTGGATATCGCCCATTTTACCAGAAATATCAACATGATTGTTATCAGTAATATACATGAAAGTATACCTTTCTCTTTTATCATTGAAATTAATGCATTGAGATTAACGAAATCATAATGTTCCGTTGTTATACCTAGATTTCTGTACTGAGCTTTAATATATTCTTCAGAAATATCACTGCTTAATAGTGATACAAATGCATTGGGGGATTGTTTTAAAAGAGTAATGGGTATGTATACATTCTTATTATCTTCATCTTTATCATTCAAAACCCCTACAACTGTATAAATTAAGTTATCTATTATGATTTCATTGCCTATACAATCGTTTCCACCAAACATGGATAGGCTATACTAAATAGGACAGTTTTTCTCCGAACATGATAT
>JAAYMW010000005.1 GCA_012521175.1 Candidatus Epulonipiscium sp. | reverse complement strand
TGACAACACTCCTTTAAAATATGGTTTTGGTCGATTATATTTTACCAGAGTTTGTCAGTTGTCTCATCTTTTTTTTGTAAATAAAATGGTGCTGGTTTTAATCACCAACACCAAAAATTATAGAGCCTTTTTTTCTTGCCTTTTTCTCCTTCTAAATATTTTTATCCAATCGGTCGAAATGTATAGTAGTAAACAAGCAGGAGAGGATGCTATGATCGATTCAATACAGAATAGGGATTTAGTTGTCAGACAAAATGAAATAGATGTTAATGCCTCCGTACCCAGAGAGTGGAAGCAGGGAGATGTATTAGAAGGCACAATCATTTCTTGTGAAGAAAATACAGCCATTATAGAAATAGAAGGAACTCCTCTGCAAGTAAAAACCAGCCAAAAGTTAGGCGAAGAAGGAACTACACTTAAACTAAAGGTAGAAAGTATCTCTAAAGGGGAAATTCGATTACAGCCTGTGGAAGAGGAAGAGATACGACCAATCAGGCAGTATGATAAGATTAAATCTATCTTAAGAAAAGAGGCCATTCCTGTTTCTGACCAAAATATAGAAATTGCACAAAAGATGATAGAAAATGGCGTTACAGTAGAAAAAGAAATTTTTGATAAAGTGATTCAGGCAAAAAAGCAAATTGACCAGCTCATCAATACAATGACGAAGGAAGAAGCTAAAGAACTTCTTGAAAGTCCTTATGATATTGAGAAAATATCCATTGATGTGATTGTCCGGTTTCTTTCAAGCAATACAGGACCAAAACAACAAGTTTCAGAAAAAGAAATAAAAGAGGCGTTAGAAAACTATATTCATCATGAAGAAAAAGCTATCAAAAACGCAGTGAAAGCTTTACTTGAAAACGAATTGCCAGTGACTAAGAAGAATATAGATTCCCTTATCTTAGTACAGGAGAAAATAGAAGCAGTTAAAACAATGGATGATCAAGCCATCGCTCAGTTTATAAAAAGAGAGTTATCCTATACTCTTAATAATGTCTATGCATCCATTTTTTCATCAGGTAAAGAAGAACCTTCCATTAAGTCTGAAGTTCCCTATGAAGATGCGGGGATTGGGCTTTGGCCTATGGATTATGAATTTACCAGAGAAGAAATCATATCTATTTTAGAGGCTCAGAAGATACCTGTGGATGACGAATATATAGAAGCAGCGGAAATTTTAATAAAAAATAATATCGAAGTGGATAAAGAAAAAGTTCAGGCTGTCATTACATTAAAGAAAAAAATAAGAGAGATTAATGAAGAAGATATATTAGGTAAAAGCGCAAGACTTTTAAAGGAAAACAAAAATCCAGGAACCATCGAGCTCACAGAGCAATCCCATCTCGTAGAAAAACCTTTAACCCATGAAGAAATAAAACAACTTATAAGAGATATAAAAGAAATCGATGATGAAACGATTAAAAAATTAATCAAAAGAAATATTCCTATCAATCTTAAAAATCTTAGAGAAGAAAAAGCAGCTGAAATAAAGGATGAAGCAAAACCAGAAAAAGAAAATATAGAACAAAGTCCAGGCTTTATTACAGCTAAAAGACAGCTGGAAGAAATACGCTTAAAAATGACTCTGGAAGCTGCCATAAAATTAAATCAAAAAATACAAATAGATACCGCGCCCCTTAAAGAGGTGGTTGAAGAACTAAAGGCATTAGAAAAAGAATATTATGGCGATTGCCTTAAAAAAGCAGGGGCAGAACCCTCGAAAGAAAATATAGAACAGTTAGAAGCCCTCTATAAAAAGATAGAGACAGTTAAAGAACTGGATGAAAGAGTACTGCCCAAAGTTATCAAAAAAGAAATTCACTTTATTATTGATGATTTATATAAAGAACAAATCAGTGGAGAAATTACCGAACCTTTTAAGGCGGAAGCAGTAGTATCTGCTTATGAAGAAATACACACAAAGCCGGAGCAAAGATTTGGGGATACCATAAGAAAAATAGAAAATCAAATTGAGGATTTATTAAAAGATCAAAACATTGAGCCTACAAAAGAAAATATCCGATGTGCAAGGATACTAATTCAAAATGATATAGATGTCACTGAGGAAAACATCTTGCATTTAAAACTTCTGGATGAAAAAGTGACCTATGTTGGTGCGAATCTTCATCCTACGATTGCAGCAGAAATGATTAAAGAGGGCTTTAGGCCGGATCAAATCCCCATAGATGAAGTAATAGAGTATATCAAAAACTTTGAAGAAATATTAGGGCAGGATGTCCGGGAAAAGCTTAGTGAGTTTATCCTGCAAATGGATGAAGACAAAGTCTTAACACAAGAAGAAAGAGAAGGTATGATAGGTATTTACCGTATGCTTCATACCATTGAAAAAAGCAATGGCAAAGTTATTGGTTGGTTAATGAAAAACAATATGAGTTTGACATTAAATAACCTTATGGAAGGTGCAAAATATCTTGCCAGAACCGGAGGGAGAAGGCAGGATATGGATGTTTTTATCAACGATGAATTTGGAGTAATAAAAGAACTAAAATTCCATGAAAAAAGTATTAAAACCCAGCTGAATAAAGCCTTTAAAGAGATAGTACCAAATTTGGAGAACAAAGAAGAAACCCTATTAAGGGAGATAGAAACGGATAATTATTCAGAGACTAAAACAGAACCAGCTTCTAATAAGTTAGAAAAAAACGCTGTATTAAAAACCGAGGGAACAACACCAACAACAGAAATTTTAAAAACCAATTATCTGGAAAGAATTCTTGAGGATTTTACAAAACTGGCTTCTCCAGACAAATTAAAAGAGTGGCTAAGTCATAATCCTAATCTTCTCAATGAAGATTTAGAATCCATATATAACGAATATGTAAAGGAAGCGTTTGTAAAAAAAGTTTTCATATCAGATACCAATGAGGCAGATGCTCCGGTACAAGAAAAAGAAGTCAACGAATTTTTAAATACCCTTGGAAATCTTAAAAAAGTAAAACAAGAGACCCTTATTTTAATGGAGAAAAGTCAAATCCCTATGAATATTAAAAACTTGCAAATAGTCTCTTCCATGTTGGAAAACCCTTTTGAATTTGGAGAAAGCTTAGAAAAATTCAATCATATGATTAAAGAATCCAATATTAAAGAAGATATCCATAAAGTCATAAAAGAAGCCATAAACGATATCAAAAATGAAAAAGAATTAGACGAAGTTTTAGATAGAGTTAAAGAAAAAGTTCAAGGAATCAAAGAAGAAATCCTAAATGATTCGTCAGGGCAAAAACAAAACGCATGGAAGACAGGCAATGATATCGAAAAGATCATGGATATTCAAAAGCAGATACAAAAGCTGGAGGGAATATACCAAATACCTGTTTTAATCAACAATAAAATTACCAATATGAATATCTATGTTCTAAAAGATAGAAAGAATGAAAAACAATCTGAAAAAGATGGTATCAGTGCATTTATATCCATGGATACAGAACACTTAGGCACAATCAAGATGTATATTCATATGGACGAAAAAAATGTTGACTTTAAAATTAGCGGAGAGTCAAAAGAAATCACCGATTATCTAAAAACTCATGAGAATACTTTAAGACAATCCATTGAGAATATTGGTTACAAAGTGATAAAAGGTCAAATAAAAGAAGAAATAAAAGAAAGTACCATAACAGATCCTTTGTTTATTCCTATTAAGAAACATTTGGATTCAGGGTTTGAAATCATTATTTAGGAGAGAAATATGGAAAAAAAAGAAGACAAAAAAATTCCATCAGCCTTATTAAAACTAGCTTTTGAAATGGTTTCTTTTATTGATGAAATGGACAGGCAAAAGACCAATGAAGAAAAAACATTAAAGGATTTGAAGAATAAGTCGATAAATAATGTAGAGAAAAATAAAAAAAGGTAGGTGTTTTACTTGAGAATTAATCATAATATACCAGCTCTTAGAGCGCTTCATCAATTAGGTAGAACAAATGGTGTCATGGACAAGACTATGGAGAGATTGTCTACAGGTCTTAGAATTAACCGTGCTGCTGATGATGCAGCCGGATTGGCGATTTCTCAAAAGATGGGTACCCAGGTAAGAGGATTAAAACAAGCCAATAGAAATGCTATGGATGGTATTTCTCTTATTCAAACTGCAGAAGGAGCACTCAATGAAGTACATGCAATGCTTCAAAGAATTAGAGAATTGGCTGTTCAAGTATCCAATGGAACCTATGATGCCACTGACAGAAAAGCCGTTCAGGATGAAGTAAAACAACTTCAGGATGAAATTCAAAGAATTTCTGATCATATCGAATTCAATGAAAGAAAATTATTAAATGGTGAAATCGACAGAAGAGCATTCCCGGATGATGAAACTGTGGCAACTATTATATCTTTAAGTGATACAGTACAGCCAGGAACTTACACACTTAATATTCAAAACGATGCTGCAAAAGCTATTGC
>JAAYMW010000066.1 GCA_012521175.1 Candidatus Epulonipiscium sp. | reverse complement strand
TTACAATCTTTTGATACACTTTAGCGAAAAAATTAAGGAGAGGTTGAGAAATGCATAAAATTATTAAACAGGGAGTAACATTTGATGACGTTTTATTGATACCTGCCTACTCTCAGGTTCTTCCTAAAGACGTAGATTTATCTACACAGTTGACAAAAAAGATTAGACTTAACATTCCTGTAATGAGCGCGGGAATGGATACTGTTACAGAGTCAAGAATGGCTATTGCAATGGCGCGTCAGGGAGGAATTGGGATTATACATAAAAATATGTCCATTGAAAAACAAGCGGAGGAAGTAGATAAAGTAAAACGTTCTGAGCATGGCGTTATTACAGATCCTTTTTATCTATCTCCTGAACATTATGTCTATGAAGCCAATGAATTAATGGCAAAATATCGTATTTCAGGAGTTCCTATTACAGAAGGAACCAAATTAGTGGGAATTATTACTAACAGGGATTTGCGTTTTGAAACCAACCATAATAAAAAAATAAAAGAAGTCATGACCAAAGACAATTTAATCACTGCACCAGAAGGAACGACTTTAGAAGAAGCAAAAGAAATCTTATCAAAATATAGAATTGAAAAGCTTCCAATTGTAGATCAGGAAGGAAACTTAAAAGGCCTTATTACTATTAAAGATATTGAAAAAGCAATCTTATATCCTAATTCTGCAAAAGATGTGAATGGCAGATTATTAGTAGGAGCTGCGGTAGGAGTAACAGGAGATGTTCTTGATAGAGTGGCAAAATTAGTTGAAGCCAAAGTGGATGTCATTGTTATCGATACAGCTCATGGTCACTCTCAAGGCGTACTGGATACTGTGAAGAAAGTTAAATCCGTTTATCCAGAGTTGCAAGTGATTGCAGGAAATGTAGCAACAGGCGAAGCAACCAAGGCTCTTATTGAAGCAGGAGCTGATGCAGTTAAAGTGGGAATTGGTCCTGGATCCATTTGTACAACCAGAGTCGTAGCAGGGGTTGGAGTTCCTCAGATTACTGCAATCTATGATTGTGCTGAGGCAGCAAAACCTTATGGTATTCCTGTTATTGCAGATGGAGGCATTAAATACTCAGGAGATATTGTAAAGGCGATTGCAGCAGGTGCTAATGTCACGATGATGGGAAGTTTATTTGCAGGTTGTGAAGAAAGTCCTGGAGAAACCGAGTTATACCAGGGAAGAAAATATAAAGTATATAGAGGCATGGGATCCCTTGCAGCTATGGAAAAAGGAAGTAAGGACAGATATTTCCAACAAGATGCTAAAAAGTTAGTTCCTGAAGGTGTTGAAGGCCGCGTTGCCTACAAAGGCTCTGTTGAAGACAGCGTTTATCAACTGATGGGAGGTCTTCGTGCAGGAATGGGCTACTGTGGCGCAAGAACCATTGACGAATTAAGAGAAAACGGACGATTTGTTCAAATTACCGGAGCAGGTTTAAAAGAAAGCCATCCCCATGATATTCATATTACAAAAGAAGCACCTAATTATAGTGTAGAATATTAGTTTAAGATAATCCGGATTGACAGCAGTCTTTCCGGATTTCACAATTATCACTGCCAGTGTCAAAGAATAGACTAATTTTAGGAGGAAAGTTATGAATCACGAGCTGATTATTGTATTAGACTTCGGGGGTCAATACAATCAATTGATTGCAAGAAGGATTAGAGAAGCCAATGTATATTGTGAAGTACTTTCTTATGATACACCCATAGATGAAATCAAAGCAAAAAATCCTAAAGGAATCATTTTCACTGGGGGACCAAGTGTTGTTTATGAAGAAAATGCACCTATGGTAGAAAAAGAAATCTTTGAATTGGGTATACCGGTTTTGGGTATTTGCTATGGGTCTCAATTAATGGGACATGTTTTAGGAGGAAAAGTAGCAAAGGCAGATCAAAGGGAATACGGGAAAACAGATTTAACTGTTTGTGTAGACAATCCCTTGTTTAAGGATGTAGAAGAAAATACGGTTTGCTGGATGAGCCATACATATTATATCAGTGAACCACCAGAGGGTTTTGAGGTCATTGCGACTACTGGAACCTGTCCTGTGGCAGCTATGGCGGATACCAAAAGAAAGTTATACGGTGTTCAATTCCATCCGGAAGTTATGCATACGCCTAAAGGCACTCAGATGCTTAAGAATTTCTTATATGATGTATGCGGTTGCAAGGGCGACTGGATTATGAAAGATTTTGCAGAGGAATCCATTAAGAAGTTAAAAGAAAAAATCGGAGACAAAAAGGTCCTCTGTGCTTTATCCGGTGGGGTGGATTCTTCTGTTGCAGCAGTACTCATTCATAAAGCAGTAGGAAAGCAATTAACCTGTATCTTTGTAGATCACGGTCTTTTAAGAAAGAATGAAGGGGACGAAGTTGAAAAAGTCTTTAGAGAGCAGTTTGACATGAACCTTATTCGTGTGAATGCCCAGGATAGATTTTTAGATAAACTAAAAGGGGTTACAGATCCGGAGACAAAAAGAAAAATCATCGGGGAAGAATTTATCCGTGTATTTGAAGCCGAAGCAAAGAAAATAGGAACAGTAGACTTCCTGGTGCAGGGAACCATTTATCCAGATGTTATTGAGAGCGGAACAAAAAATGCAGCAGTTATCAAAAGCCATCATAATGTTGGTGGTCTTCCTGACTATGTAGATTTTAAAGAAATCATTGAACCTTTAAGAGATCTATTTAAAGACGAAGTGCGAAACTTAGGAAGAGCTCTTGGCATTCCTGAATTTTTAGTATCCAGACAACCTTTCCCAGGACCCGGTTTAGCAATAAGAATCATTGGAGAAGTGACAAAAGAAAAAATAGCTATTCTTCAGGAAGCCGATTATATTTACCGTGAAGAAATAGCCAATGCAGGTCTGGATAAAGAAATTGGCCAGTACTTTGCCGTTTTAACCAATCTCCGCTCCGTTGGAGTCATGGGAGACGAAAGAACCTACAGCTATACCGTAGCCCTCCGTGGGGTATCTACGACAGACTTTATGACAGCTGATTGGGCAAGAATTCCCCATGATGTATTAGCAAAGATCTCCAACAGGATTGTGAACGAAGTAGATCATGTTAACAGAATTGTTTATGATATTACAAGCAAACCCCCGGCTACAATAGAGTGGGAATAAAAATAAAAAGCCCTTTAACCTCATGAAGGTTGGGGGTTTTTTGTTTGAATAATCTTGTTATTTTATTATGATATGCTATAATGAGGATGACTTAAAGAATACAAATAATAACAAGAAATTTATAATCTAAATTACTTGAATAGATCTTTGAAATTGTTCAAAACATATAGAAGGAATATTTTTGAGCTTTATGAAAATGAATTTTAATCAAGGAAATGAACTATTAGGAGGAATAAATATGGAAGACAAACAATTAGCGTCTATGATCGACCATACAGTTTTAAAGCCGGACGCAAAAGAAGAAGATATTAGAAAATTATGCGAAGAAGCAAAGGAATATGGATTTGCTACGGTTTGTGTCAATCCCTGCTATGTGCCAATGGCAAAGCATTTATTACAAGACAGCAATGTGGGTATTACAACCGTAATCGGTTTTCCTTTAGGGGCTAACACCATTACAACCAAAACTGCCGAAGCAGAGGAAGCCATAGAAAATGGTGCCACAGAAGTGGACATGGTTATTAATATCGGTGCATTAAAAGATAAAAAATACGATTATGTAAGGGATGAGATTAAAGCGGTAGTACATACTGTAAACAAAAGAGCAGTGGTTAAAGTGATTATTGAAACATCTCTTTTAACCGATGAGGAAAAAGAAAAGGCTTGTCTTTTGGCAAAAGAAGCCGGAGCTGATTTTGTAAAAACCTCAACCGGATTTTCTGGAGGAGGCGCTACAAAGGAAGACATTGAATTGATGAGAAGAACCGTAGGAGATGTGATGGGGGTTAAAGCGTCCGGAGGTGTACGAACCCGTCAGGATGCAGAAGCACTTATTAAAGCAGGAGCAACGCGTATTGGTGCCAGTGCTTCTGTGGCGATTATGAAAGGAGAAAAGAGTAGCAGCTCCTACTAATCGAACATTAGGAATAAAAACTAATAAAAAGTTCGAAAAACAGTTGACAAGAAGTTTTATAATTTGCTACAATACCTATGTAAAAAGAATAGCGAGTGTTTTCATCTATATAAATCTAGAAATATGGTCTAGATGTCTCTACCGACAACCGTAAATTGTCTGGCTATGGGTGAAACGAATGATCTAAATAATTCTGCAGGATTATTGTGTTCGTTTCCCATGCGCATGGAAACGAACTTTTTTTGTTTCAGGATAAGGCTATTGAGTTTCTTAATCTAAATTGCTCTTAAGGGGGATATTAAAGTGTCACAAGTAAAGACTCAGGTTCAAAGCAATAGCTTGTTAGAAAAAGTATTTAAATTAAGCGAAAACAATACCACAGTAAAAACAGAAGTTATTGCAGGATTTACAACATTTATGACAATGGCTTATATTTTAGCTGTAAATCCTGGAATGTTAGCAGCTGCAGGAATGGATCAAGGTGCAGTATTTACTGCAACAGTTTTGGCAGCGATTATTGGAACATTGGCAATGGCATTTTTAGCGAATTATCCATTTGCACTGGCACCTGGTATGGGGCTTAACGCATATTTTGTTTATACTGTATGTTTAACAATGGGATACAGTTGGCAAGTTGCTTTAGCAGCAGTATTTGTTGAAGGAATTATTTTTATCATTTTAACTTTCTTAAATGTTCGTGAAGCAATTTTTAATGCATTCCCACAATCATTAAAACATGCAGTTGGTGCAGGGATTGGTTTATTTATTACTTTTATAGGGTTCCAAAATGCAGGAATCGTTTCAGATGATGCTGCAACTCTTGTAACTTTAGGAGATATAACAAGTATTGTTCCTTTCTTAGCTATTGTAGGAACTTTAATTACAGGAATATTGGTTGTTAAAAAAGTAAAAGGTTCTATTCTTATTGGAATTATAGCAACTTATATATTAGGAATTATAGCTGAATTAGTTGGATGGTATGTTCCAAATCCGGAAGCAGGACTATATAGCTTAATTCCTGCAACACTTTTCTCAGCGCCTCCAAGTATAGCTCCGATAGCATTTAAACTTGATTTATCTCAAGTATTTTCATTAAGTTTCTTTGTAGTTGTTTTTGCATTTTTATTTGTTGATTTATTTGATACTTTAGGAACTTTAATCGGTGTATCCAGTCAAGCTGGAATGTTAGACAAGAATGGAAAACTTGCAAATGTTAAACAAGCATTATTAGCCGATGCAATTGGAACAACTGCCGGAGCACTTCTTGGTACTTCTACAACTACTACTTATGTAGAAAGTGCTTCAGGGGTTGCAGAAGGGGGAAGAACAGGCTTAACAGCTTTCGTTACAGCAGCTTTCTTCGGTATTGCATTATTATTCTCACCAATCTTTTTAGCAGTACCTGGATTTGCAACAGCACCAGCTCTTATTATTGTAGGATTTATGATGATGCAATCTGTAAATAAATTAGACTTTTCGGAAGCCAGTGAAGGAATTCCAGCTTTCTTGGCATTAATAGCAATGCCTTTAGCATACAGCATAGCAGAAGGTATTGTATTTGGAACTGTTTCTTATGTAGTTGTTAATGCTGCGACAGGTAAAGCAAAGAAAGTACACCCTGTAATGTATATTTTAGCTATTGTATTCGTATTAAAGTTTATTATCGAAAAAATAGGGTAATCCGATATAGTGCTTTGTATGACTGGCGGATAGTGGGAGCACCCACAGGGAGTACAAAGCGAAAATGCCGACCGCCTGGGCAAATAGATTGTTTAGAATCTGTTTGCCTGGGCGGTCTTTTCTATAGCAGAAAATAGGAGGCGAAACAATGGAAAGAAATCCATGGAGAGGTTTTAAAGAAGGAGTTTGGCAGGAAGAAATCAATGTCAGAGATTTTATTCAAAAAAACTATAGTCCTTATGAAGGCACTGAAGATTTTTTAGAAGGAGCGACTAGCAGAACCAAAGCTTTGTTAAAAAAATACACGGATTTATGCCGCCTGGAATCTGAATGGGGAGGGGTGCTAGATATAGACACCTCCACGGTATCTTCGTTGCTGAATTATCCTCCGGGTTATCTTGACAAGGAAAATGAAATCATTGTAGGGCTGCAGACCAATAGACCTTTAAAGCGAGGCGTTAATCCTTTTGGTGGCATTCGGATGACAAGACAGGCTTGTGAAGCTTATGGATATAAATTGGATAAAAAAGTAGAAGAACATTTCGAGTATAGAACAACCCATAATGACGGTGTTTTTAGAGTGTATACGGATGAAATGCGAAGGGCAAGAAGAAGCGGTGTTATTACCGGACTTCCAGATGCCTACGGTCGGGGAAGAATTATTGGAGATTATAGAAGAGTAGCATTGTACGGAGTAGATTTTCTGATTGAGGAAAAGAAAAAAGACAAAGCAAAGATTGGTAAGCACTTAATGGATGACGAAAATATCAGGCTTTCAGAAGAGCTTTATCGCCAAATAGATTTTTTAGAGAAGTTAAAAAAGATGGCCCAAATGTACGGATATGATATCTCAAAACCTGCATCCAATTCTAAAGAAGCTGTTCAATGGTTATATTTTGCGTATCTGGGAGCAATAAAGGAACAAAATGGAGCAGCCATGTCTTTAGGACGGGTAAGTACCTTCTTAGACATTTACTTTGAACGGGATTTAAAAGAAAATGCTTTTACGGAAATAGAAATTCAAGAAATTGTAGACGATTTTGTGCTTAAACTTCGAATGGCAAGGGAACTCAGAACTCCGGAATACAATGAGCTCTTTGCAGGAGATCCTCTTTGGATTACAGAATCCATAGGGGGAATGGGGGAAGATGGAAGAACTTTGGTGACGAAAACTTCCTATAGATTTTTACATACCCTTTATAATTTAGGCCCTGCACCGGAGCCCAATCTAACCATTCTTTGGTCCAGAGATTTACCTAAGGCTTTTAAAAGATATTGCAGCAGGGTTTCCATAGAAACAGATTCCATTCAATATGAAAATGATGATATCATGCGAGAAGTTTATGGAGATGACTATGCCATTGCCTGTTGTGTATCGGCTATGAAAATAGGAAAGCAAATGCAGTTTTTTGGCGCCAGATGTAATCTTCCAAAAGTTCTTTTAATGAGCTTAAATGGTGGGGTGGATGAGATTACAAAAGAACAAGTCGGGCCCACCAGAAACCCAATTTCAGGAGATATCCTTAAGTTTGAAGAAGTGATGGAGAGATTTTCGTTTTACCGCAAATGGCTCTGTGAGTTATATGTGAATACGATGAATGTGATTCATTATATGCACGATAAATACGCCTATGAAAAATTACAAATGGCACTTCATGACACAGAAGTAGAAAGATTTATGGCTTTTGGGATTGCCGGGTTATCCGTTGTTGCAGACTCCCTTAGTGCCATCAAATATGCAAAAGTAAAACCAGTCAGAGATGAAAGCGGTATGATTGTCGACTTTAATATAGAAGGAGATTTTCCTAAATACGGCAATGATGACGGAAGGGTAGACAGTATCGCTAAAAAGTTAGTAAAAGATTTTTATAGTGAATTAAAGAAAATTCCTGCGTACCGCAATGCAAAACATACATTATCCATATTAACCATTACATCCAATGTAGTTTACGGTAAAAAGACAGGCAATACGCCTGACGGACGAAAAAAAGGAGAACCTTTTGCACCGGGGGCAAACCCCATGCACAACAGGGATAAAAAGGGCGCTTTGGCATCTCTTAATTCAGTGGCTAAGCTTCCCTATGATTGTTGCAGGGACGGAATATCCTGTACTTTTAGTATCGAGCCCAATACTTTAGGAAAAACTGAAGAAAATAGAATTAATAATTTAACAGGTATTCTGGACGGATATTTTGCTAAAGGCGCCCATCATTTAAATGTAAATGTCATGAACAGGGAAAAACTCATAGATGCTATGAAGCATCCGGAAAAATACCCGAATTTAACAATCCGCGTATCCGGTTATGCAGTGAATTTCCATAAATTAAGCAAAGAACAGCAAGAAGAAGTCATCAGCCGGACATTCCACGGCAAATTATAAAATATGGGAGGAGATTTGTATGAAGAGAGCATTAATCAGTGTTTCTGATAAAACTGGTGTTGTAGAATTCGCAAAGCAAATCAGTGAATTAGGCTTTGAGATTATTTCCACAGGAGGAACTGCTAAAGCCATTGCTGATGCAGGTATTAACGTAATTGGAATTTCAGAGATTACAGGCTTTCCTGAATGCTTAGACGGCAGAGTAAAAACACTCCATCCTAATATTCATGCCGGATTATTGGCAATAAGGGATAATGCTGAGCATATGAAGCAATTAAAAGAGTTAAACGTGGAAACTATTGATTTAGTCGTTGTAAATTTATACCCTTTTAAACAAACGATTTTAAAAGACAATGTAGAATTGGAAGAAGCCATTGAAAATATCGACATCGGCGGCCCTACAATGATTCGTGCGGCAGCTAAAAATTATCAAGATGTAGCAGTGATTGTGGATCCTAAAGATTATGACAAGGTAATCGAAGAATTAAAAGAAAATGGTGAAGTATCCAAGGAAACGAAGTTTTATTTAGCTTCTAAAGTGTTTGAACATACGGCAAGTTATGATACCCTTATTGCAAATTATCTTAGAAAACAAAGGGGAGTTGAGGACTTCCCTGAAACTTTAAGTTTAACCTTTGAAAAGGTTCAGGATATGCGATATGGTGAAAACCCCCATCAAAAAGCTGCATTTTATAAGGAAATCGGCAAAAATATAGGATGTCTTAGTTCTGCTGTTCAATTGCATGGAAAAGAGCTTTCCTTTAATAATATTAACGATACCAATGGGGCATTGGAACTTCTTAAAGAATTCGAAGAGCCTACCGTGGTTGCCTGTAAACATGCCAATCCCTGCGGCGTAGGTAGTGCTGATAATATTTATGATGCTTATATGGGTGCCTATAAAGCTGACCCTGTATCCATCTTTGGCGGAATTGTTGTAGCCAATCGTGAAATAGATGAAAAAACTGCGGAAGAAATGAATAAAATCTTTATTGAAATCATCGTAGCCCCTTCTTACACGGAAAAAGCTTTAGAAATTTTAAAGCAAAAGAAAAATCTGCGTATACTGCAGTTGGACAACATTTCTGCCAAGCAGCCAAAGGGTTCTTATGATTTGAAAAAGGTAGCAGGAGGTCTGCTTGTTCAAGAAATAGACAATGTATTGCTACCGGAGGAAGAACTCAAGGTAGTGACTAAAAGACAGCCTACCCAAAAAGAAATGGAAGATTTATTATTTGCATGGAAAATTGTTAAATATGCAAAGTCCAACGGTATAGCGATTGCAAAAGATAAACAATCCTTAGGTATAGGACCAGGGCAAGTAAATAGAATTTGGGCTTGTAAACAAGCCATAGAACATTGTATCGAACAAATAGGAGCAGAGGCTTTAAAAGGAGCGGCCCTTGCCTCTGATGCATTTTTCCCATTCTCTGATTGTGTTGAAGAAGCAGCAAAAGCAGGAATTACCGCAATTATTCAACCGGGAGGCTCTATACGGGATCAGGAATCCATAGAAGCCTGTGATAAATATGGAATAGCTATGGTATTTACAGGAATGAGGCATTTTAGACATTAGCCAGCAGTAACCACCAATTTTAGTGCAAGACATTGAAATTGGCGGTTTTTTTACATAGGAAATTATTCCGAATAAAAATATAGCTTATTTTTATAAATTAAAATTTTTTGATTAACAAGAATTTGCAATATGTTATAATTGTATTGGTGTGTTATGATTATTTGGAGGGACTTGCTTAATAATCAAGGGGGATATACATGCAGCTTTATAAGATACTTTTAGTTGATGACGAAGAAGAAATCAGAAAAGGGATTATTAAAAAAATTAAATGGGAAGAATTAGGCTTTGTTGTAGTGGGAGAGGCGGAGAATGGTATTGAGGCTTTGGATATTATAGACAAAACAATGCCGGATGTGGTCATAACGGATATTCGGATGCCATTTATGGATGGAATTAAATTGGCTGAAAACATTAAATACCGTTATCCCACCAATAAGGTCATCGTTCTGTCCGGATTTGATGATTTTGAGTATGCACAGGAAGCTATAAAATTAGGTGTTATAAGGTACATTCTTAAACCTATCAATTCTATAGAATTTACAGAGCTTTTAAAAGAGGTAAAGCATCTTTTAGATGAAGAGATACGTTCTAAAAACGATATAGAGACCTTAAAAATAAATTATAAGAAAAGTTTACCGCTTCTTAAAGAAAGATTTCTTAATCATTGGATAGAAGATTATGTCTCAGATGAATTTATAGAAGAAAATATTCATCTTTTAGATTTCGACATAGATCAAAGAAATCTGGCCTTGGCTGTTATCAGACCGGATGAATTAGTAAAAAAGGAGAAGGATATTAAGAACTTAAAAAATAAGAATCTATTAAAGATGGCTATATTTAATATATGCGAGGAAGTTGTACAGGAACATAACTTAGGAACCATTTTTATGAAAATCAATGAAATGGTTGTTATTATTCCTTTAAAAGAGAATGAAACCGTTAAATCCAGCAGCCGCATAGCTGTAGCGTTAGAGCAAATAAGAATCGCTGTACAGAAGTATTTGGATACAACTGTAACCATTGGAGTTGGTAACATATGTACAAATAAGTCCATGCTTTATAAGACATATGCTTCTGCTTTGGCAGCTTTAGACTATACGATTATGCTTGGAAACAATAAGATTATTTATATAGATGATATTGAACCTGCTCAAAATGATATAAATTTTGAAGAAGGGGATGAAAGAGAACTATTAGGATCAATTAGGATTGGACAAAAGGAAAAGATTGAAGAAGCTGTTTTAAAAGTATTGGCAAAAGTGGAGGGGTCTCAGGTATCCTTAAGTGATTATCAAATTTATATCGTAGAAGTCTTTTCCAGTATTATGAGACTCATTAAAAATATGGACCTGGATATTAATAAAATATTTCCTGATAATGTAAACTTCTTTACCATCATTAACAGTTTCAGAACGAAAGAAGAAGTAAAGGAATGGCTTTTAGAAGTGTGTTTTAAAGTAACGGAGGAATTTTCTTTAAAACGTTCTTCGAGTAAAAGTGATATTATTGAAAGGGCTCAAAAATATATTGATGATAACTACTGGGATGCTGAACTAAGTGCAGAAAAACTATGTAATTATCTTCATATCTCTACAAATTATTTTTCAGCTTTATTTAAAAAAGAGACAAAGCTTAATTTTACCAGTTATTTAACCAAAGTTCGAATTGAAAAGGCAAAGGAACTTCTTAGAAATACTGACTTGAAGGCTTTTGATATAGGAAACAAAGTAGGTTATACGGAAGGCCATTATTTTAGTTATGTATTTAAAAAAATTACAGGATTAACGGGCTCTGTAAACTTAAAATGAAAAAATAGTACAATGTTTTATAAAATTACTTTGAATTACTTTAAATTTCGCCGCAAGGATGATAAAAGTTTCCCTTGAGATTGTCAAGGGTAAAAATGAACGCGC
>JAAYMW010000004.1 GCA_012521175.1 Candidatus Epulonipiscium sp. | reverse complement strand
CTTGACAAACCCATGCACTCCATCTCCTGTTATTATTAAGATGGGCTTAAGGCTGATTTTGACTATTGTCAGTCCTATTCTACATGATTTTTTCACAGGGGTGTTGCATTTAATATTGCAATTTAAGTAACAAAAATAAATTTATTGATGTCCATAATAAGTATTGCAACTTTTCTATTTTTCATTTCTGCATTGGCTATGGCTTGTGTAATTTTTCTACTAAATTCCGTGCGATTAGGCAAACCTGTTATCATATCATAATGGGACAGATAATTAAGCTTGTCTTCCAAGACCACATTTTCTGTGATATCTTTGCCTGTTGAAACGAAATATAGAATCTCTCCATCTTCACTTTTTAGGGGTGAAATGCTCTGATTTAGATGGAAAAGCTCACCGTTTTTCTTTCTGTTTATAATGACATTTTGATAAGGTTTCCCTGATAGGATAGTATCCCATATATTTTTATAAAAATCCCGATTATATTTATACGACTTCCAAATAGAGGGGGTTTTCCCAATAATCTCTTCTATGCTATAACCTGTTATTCTTGCAACAGAATCATTTGCATATTCGATAATACCGTCTTTATTGGTTATTACAACCCAATCTACCGTTTGTCCAACTGCCATCATGAACTTCTTTACATCTAATTCTGCCTTAATCTTTTCAGTGATATCCGTTAAAGTCACTAGTTTGTAATAATTGTTCATATCATCTTCAATTTTAGTAACTGAAACGAATACATTTATATTTTTTCCGTTTTTCTGCTTTATAATTCGTTCCCCCGCATAAACACGATCTTCCAACATAAACCTATTATGTCCATACCAAGCTTTTTCTCTTTCATCAGGGGGAACAATCACATGAAAAGGCTGTCCCAGTAATTCGTCTTTCTCGTATCCGTAAATTCTACAATAGGCATCGTTAACATATACAAAGAGTCCTTCTCTGTCCATAATACAAATTGCTATTTCTAAAGCATTGAAGGCACTGATTAAAAGTTTTAGTTGATTAGTGCAATGTGTTATTTCTTTCAATTTGTCTCTTTGCTCTAAATGATTATGCATAGAATCCCCCTTGTACTCTTACTTCGACTCCTTATCTATCATTTTAACATGACTTTACCAAAAGACAATCTTTTTTATAGAATTAATAATAATAAAAAATGTGCACCTTTAGGGTACACATTATTGGGATGCTTGTTCCAATGCTCTTTTAACCGCTAATTTCCATGACTCACAACTTTGAGTAGCTCCTGAGATGGAATCCACATTATAAGACTGTGCTTCAATCATCCTATTAGCCATTTCAATACGATACTCTTTTAAATTAGGATAAGTTTTGCCGTCCCTTTCTTCTCCTGTCCACATATCATAATTCACTTCATTACCTTTTGCATCCAATCTTCTTAAAGTAATTTCGGTAATTTTTCCTCCATCTATCTTAACTGTTGCTTCTTCGCTGCCTTGTTCTCTTTTCTCCCCCTGGGCAGTGTATTCTCCGTCTTTTAAATTTGCAAGATCGGGTTCTTCAGTGGTATCCTCCGGCGTTGTACCCCCATTATCTGTTACATCCGTTCCTCCTTGGTTATTTGTGGTATTATTGTTAGCACATCCGATTAATGAAAAGAACATTCCCAGAATGATTAATAAACATACATATTTCTTCATACGATCTTCCTTTCTTGCTTATTTTTATATACTCATTATAAGTAAAAATTAGTATTTTATTCATTTGATAAATTGGATTCAATATACAAAATTTATATTTTATGTTAAAATAAAGAAAGATATATTGTATAAGTTAAAGGATGATCTATATGGTTCCAGCAGAATTGGAAAGAATAAAAAAGTATATTCTTAATGTGCCTTTAGAAATCTTCGATATGAATAATCCCAATTTTAAGTTCTCCGGCTCAATTATAAACGTATCGCAGAGTACAATAACAATACAAATAAATCCTGAAAATATTGATTCAGATATTTATTTAAACAGAATTTATGGGGTTAAAATTTTCCGAGAGAGCTCTCTTTTTACTTTTCAAGGATTAATTTCTTCTATACAGAATAAGGTTGCAATCATAAAAATCTTATCTCCCATAGAAAAAATCCAGAATAGAAAATATTGCAGACTTAAGTTATTAGGTAAGACAAAATTATATATACCTGACTTAAATATGACCAACGAAGCAATTTTTTATAATATCAGCGAAGGGGGATTGGCTATTGTTACATCTCAGATTTTATTAAAAGGAGATACGGTGTTATTGGATATCCCCTTTATCTCTCTTAAAGAGTTAAAAGGAATTGTTCTAAATGAAATGCATACGCCGTTTTTCGAAGTCATCCCAATGTCTTCCGTAGTTCAGTTTATTGCTTCTATGGAAGATTCAAAACCTAAAAACTTAGAGACATTTATTCGTACCTATAATAAAGCCTATGCCATTGAATTTGAGCATGAAAATCAAAAGACCCCTGATAAAATTCGTAAATTTATATTCAATACTCAATTAAAGCGAAATGAAGAAAATAAATATATTATTACATATTGAAGTATAACAAATTCCTATTTAACTCATAATTTTTTTAGGTAAGAAATGTAATTATTTATCTCTCTTAATATGCAAATATCTAAAAGACTATGAAAAATCAATTTTTTATGTTATAATTTTTCAAAGACTGCAATAGCAGTATATTATTAAATTTTTAGGAGTGTGATTTGTTTTGGAACCTGGTGAGATGTGGCAGGTTTTTGCCCTATTAATTCTTTTGTCTTTATCTGCTTTTTTCTCTGCATCAGAAACAGCTTTAATGTCTTTAAGCAAAATAAGATTAAGGCATATGGTAGACGAAAAAGTTAAAGGGGCAGATATTATTAATAAACTGGTTGAAGAATCCAGCAAATTGTTAGGCTCAATCTTAGTAGGCAATAATATCGTAAACATTGGTGCTTCTGCTTTAGCAACCTCTTTGGCAATAAGTCTTTGGGGGGATGCAGGAGTAGGTATTGCAACAGGTGTTATGACGCTTCTTGTATTAATATTTGGAGAAATAACACCTAAATCCCTGGCAGTACAAAATACTGAAAAAACGGCCTTAAAAGTTGCAAAACCCATATATATTATAACAATCATTTTAAGTCCAATTGTTAACATTCTTATGACTGTTACCAACTGGATGATCAGATTATTTGGCGGCAACCCCGAAAAACAAGTTTCTTTTATAACTGAAGAAGAGCTAAAAACTATGGTGGACGTTAGCCATGAAGAAGGGGTTTTAGAAGTCGACGAAAAGAAAATGATTTATAATGTTTTTGAATTTGGAGATTCACAGGCTAAAGACGTAATGACCCCAAGGACCGACATGATTGCTGTGGAAATCAATGCAACCTATGATGAAATCATTGATTTATTTAAAAAAGAACAATTTTCAAGAATGCCTGTTTATGAGGATAATACCGATAATATCATTGGTATTTTATATATAAAAGATTTGTTTTTCTTTGAAGGAAATAAGGATAAATTTAATTTAAGACAACTTATTCGTCCTCCTTTCTTCACTTATGAATTTAAAGTCACTTCAGAATTGTTCGCTGAAATGCGGGCTAAAAGAACACCTATGGCAATCGTTTTAGACGAGTACGGTGGTACCGCCGGCATTGTGACGATGGAAGACCTGGTTGAGGAAATCGTAGGAGACATTGAAGACGAATATGATGATAAAGACGAAGAAATACAAGTCATTAAAGAAGATGAATATATTGTTGACGGAAGTACAAGAATAGACTTCCTTAATGAAATGATTGGTACTAATATTGAATCTGAGGATTTTGATTCTATCGGTGGTTTTGTAATTGGGATTCTTGGCAGACTTCCTGAACCGGGAGAAAATGTAGAATATGATCATATTAAATTTATTGTGGAAGATATAGATAAAAACCGTATTGAAAAATTAAGAGTGCTGACATAAAAAAGGAAGGCAAAATGCCTTCCTTCTATTTTTATAGAATATATTCCTGTTTAAGCTGCCATCTTCTTGCCCATTTTCTATTCTTCCATCTAAAAAACATACATATTCCTCTAAACCATTCGTCAATAACCATTCCCATCCATATTCCGGGAAGCCCAAATCCTAAAACAACACCAAAAATATAACCTCCCGCCACACCAAAACTCCACATGGATACCATAGCCATTACTACAGGAAAGATAACATCTCCTGCTCCCCGAAGACCGTTAATCAATATCACATTAAATACTCTCCCTGGCTCTAAAAAAGCATCTACCATAAGGGTGGCTCCACCTAACATAAGAATTGCTGGATTTTTCGAAAAGATCCCTGTAAGAACTTCTCCAAAAAAGAATAAGACAATCGCTCCCACTATAGAAAAACCCATTGCAATTTTTAAATTGCTAAAACCCGTCTCATAAGCTTCCTCTATATTCCCCCCTCCAACCAATTGACCAATGATGATTTGATTTGCCTGTCCAATAGCAATAACAAATATAGCAGTAAGCCAACTAATCTGCCATACATAGGTCCTGGTAATATAAGCCATATCTCCAAGATTGGTCAGTATAATGCTCATTAATACCGTTTGAGACAAACTATAAGACATGTTTTCCATAGCTGCCGGAAATCCAATGCTAAACAACTCTTTTAAAATATACATTGGCTTTTCTTTAAGACGAGAAAACACTTTAACCGAAAGCATACTTCTAATTAAAAATACAAAAGCTACAATTACAGCACAAATTCGACTGAAAGTCGTTGCAATCGCTACCCCTTTTACGCCTAGAACAGGCGCTCCAAATAATCCAAATACAAATACCGCGTCCCCAATAATGTTTATAATATTCATTCCAGCTGAAATATACATACTCTGCTTGGTATATCCGTGACTCCTGATAATCGCTGATAAAGTATTTAAAACTGCTTGAAAGGACAGTGCCCCACCTACAATCGAAGTATATTCATAAGCATAATGCATCAGATCGGGAGTCACACCTATTCCTTTTAAAATAGGTTCCCCAAATACAATCATCCCTAAACTAATGATAATACCTACAATAAAATTCATAATAAGCGACACAGCACTAACTTTCTCTATTTCCTCTTTGTTATTTGCCCCTACATTTTGTGCAACCAATACAGCTGTTCCGGCAGAAATAATTGCAAAAATCAAATTAAGATTATTAATAATCTGATTGGAAGCTCCCACTGCTCCGGCCGCTCTGTCATCGTATTGACTTAGCATAAAAATATCTATGATTCCAAGAAGCATTGCTAATAAAAGCTCAACAAAAATCGGTCCTGCTAATTTTATCAAACGTTTCTGTCTTTCCATGGTATCCCCTCTTTATCTTCCAATAGGCTTCAAAATTTATCATAACATAATCATTTTCTGTGTCAATTGTACAACATTCACACAAAATGCTAAAAATTAAAATATCTTTTCTTTTTTAAAGTATAAATATTGACCCTTTCTGGAAAGAATATTAAAATAGTGATACCATATAAAAAGGAGGAATAAAATATGATTGCAAAAATAGATAGAGATGGTTGTATTGGATGCGGAACCTGCCCTGCTGTATGTCCTGAGGTATTTCGTATGGCAGATGATGGACTGGCAGAAGTATATGTGGATGAAGTTCCTGAGGAAGCAAAAGATGCTGCCATAGAAGCTCAAGAAGCATGTCCCGTATCCGTTATTACCGTTGAAGAATAAGCTAAATCCTCGTGATTAATCACGAGGATTTTTTTGTGTCAAAAAATAAGATACAGGTTCTATAACACTTCTTCTAAAAATAAAATATAAAAGTCATACTATTATTTAGGGTGGTGAAAGCCTTGAAAAGGTTACTTTTTAGTATCATTTTTATAGGTTTAATTTTATTAATCATATTCCCTAATAATCCTAATATCGCAAGAAATGAAACCTTTGATGATATCCCCTTAGTAGTTGTTCAGTCTAATCAAATTGTAGACGTCAGTGGTGGAAACTATCCATACCTTAATGTAAAAGGAGGTATTAAATTAAAAAGAACCCTGTATCCATGGCAAGTCGGAGAAGATGTTATGCAAATTAGAAAGGCTCTAAAAAAAATTGGCTACTCAATCTCTACAACTTCCTATACCTTTGACCAAAATCTGAAAAATGTCGTTTTTAAATTTCAAAAGGATCACGGGTTAAAAGTCGATGGTATTGTAGGAAAAAGTACGGTCAATGCCATCAATAAAATTTTAATAGAATCCGGTATGACTGCTCCTTCTATACAAACCATCGTAACAAGATGTCCTACCAACGGATACTGGATTACTATTAATAAATCTTCCAATACATTAACTTTATTAAAAGGAAAAAATGTTATTGAAAAATTCCCGGTGGCAACAGGCAAAAATCCCAAATTTACACCGGAAGGAAAATGGCGCATTCAAAATAAAGTCGTTAATCCTGCATGGAAGAACATTAAAGGTGGTGTTCCGGAAAATCCTTTAGGGTATCGCTGGATGGGCCTTAATATATCCGATGGATATGTCTATGGCATTCATGGTACAAATAGTGAATGGAGTATCGGATATTATATTTCAAAAGGGTGTATTAGAATGCAGAATAAAGACGTAGAAAAATTGTTTTCAATCGTTAAAACCGGAACTCCCGTATGGATTGGTACACAAAATAAACTCAGTCAATGGGGCTTTATTGTAAAATAGAAAAAAACTATGATATAATATATTCAAATCTTATAAATTAAGGAGGAATCTCTCAATGAGCTTTGAGTGGAAAGAGCGCTACAGCCTTAACATCCCCGAAATCGACGAACAGCACCAAAAACTATTTGAAATCGGACATCGTGCTTTTGAAATCGCTATGTTAAATGACGGATACGATCACTATGACGAAATCATGGACATCGTTGATGAACTTCTTGATTATACATCCTATCATTTTGACTATGAAGAAAAACTATTTGAAAAATACCATTATAGTAAACTTCTCAATCACTGCAATGAACATAATTTCTACATAGATAAAATCGCGCGTATATCTGGGGATAAAGTCGATGCTGATCAGCAAAAGGCTATATTAAATATTCTCGATTTTCTTTCCGAGTGGATTAGCAATCATATTTTAATCTCCGATAGACAGTATGCCAATGAATTTAGAGAAAAAGGATTAATTTAAATAAGGCAGGAAAAGCCCTACCTTATTTTGATTTCTTTAAATGTTTCCCCCTCTAAATTCTTAATTTTAAACACATCATCTTCTAAAGTGCCATAGGAATTGGGATGATTTTCTTTTGGCAGTGAAATGGAGCCAGGATTGATAATAAATATATCTCCGGATTTTTCCGCTTTAGGAATATGGGTATGCCCATAAATCAATACATCTCCACTGCTTAATTTGGGAAGATTGGCTTCATTATAAACATGCCCATGGGTTAAAAATAATCTTTTTCCATTATAAAAAATCGTAGAATAAGTGGACATGATAGGGAAATTAAGAACCATCTCATCTACTTCGCTGTCACAGTTTCCTCTTACCGCTATGATTTTGTCCCCAACATTATTAAGCAGCGCGATAACTTCCTGTGGATTGTATTCTAAAGGCAGTGGATTTCTTGGACCATGATACAATTCATCTCCTAATATAACGATATAATCTGCCTTTTCTCTTTCAAAAATTTCTAAAGCTTTTCTGGCATAATAGGCCGAACCATGTATATCCGATATAAAAAATAATTTCATCCTTAAATCCTCCGTAGTAATCAGTAATATTAATAAAAAGTTTATGCAGAAATTATAAAAAACATCACTATTAATGTCAATGCAAACAATAAACCCCCTCTGGTTTTCTCAGAGGGGTTTTTATATCGGTAATTTGACTTTTTGGTACTATTTCTATTGTACCATTCTGTCTTTTGATACGGTATTGATTTAACTCAAATCCTGCCAGTTGGAACGGGTTTAAGGACAAGTCTTCTATAATCGCCACGGTTTCTCCTGTTTTAATATCTTTTCCTTCATTTAAAACAAAATGTTGATATTTTTCACTCCAGTAATACACTTGAGGAACATCCTTAGACGCAATCACTTCAAATTCACTTTCCCTCGGTATGTTAATGCTATTGGTAACTTTAGATTTGGCATAAGCTTGATGTTCCAAGGTTCTAAGAACAGGATAAGGTCCGTTCTCCCACTGAATATCGGTTTTATCCGTTATTCTAAGCCATTTGGGATGGGTTTTTGGGGGTTGATCCCACATTTCATTCCAATAGCCTTGATAGTCTTCTATGACAGAAAGAACCATTTGGAATGTATCCTTGTTCCATATATAGCCTCGTATAAAAGTTCCTTTTTCAAAGGCCCCCAACATTTGGTCTGCATATTCACGAACAATCACTATATCTTTCCCTTTTCTATCCATAGAGATGGTTTGAAGCCCTACAATATCAAAAAACGTATCTATTAATCCTACATATTTGTATTCCTTATTTTCCTTTTGATAAACTGCAATAATGGACTTTTTAGGCTCCAGGGCTAGTGTTAAAATGAGTTCTTTCCCCATATCTCCCAACAAGTCTCCTGTATGGATTTTTAAATCCATCTGTTCCACTTTGTCCTTTAAGTGAGCATAGCCGGTATTTTCTAAAACTACTTCTACTATATTTTTTTTGTTCTCCGGATCTTTAAACTTTTTAATCCAGTCCGCATGAATGGTATGATTTTGAGCTTTTGCTATTGTATATAGAGTGCTTGTTATGACGATTAATACACATAAAATAAGACATATTTTCTTTGTTAAACCTCTCATATCCTTCCCCCATATTGACATGCTTGATTTATTTATATGAGAGGAATAAGAAAAATATATCCTATTATAATAAATGTATTATCATACGAATTTCACCCTTTTGAAAAAACCTAAATAAAGCTATAATAGACTTGAAAAATACATCTGTGAAAGGAAGCAGTTCCATGTCTTATGTTCAAAATTATTATAAAAATATACTGATGATTTTCTTAGGCACTTTTATTCTGAGCATCCCTATTAATGGTATTCTTGTGCATCATCATCTGCTAAGCGGAGGCGTTACCGGAATTGCCATGCTCCTTAATCTCCTTTTTAAATGGGATATAAGTTTGCTCGTTTTTCTTCTTAATATTCCTATTTTCATTATTGGTTATAAATTCATTAACAAAAAATTTATTTGCTTAAGCTTAATTGGTATGCTTTCTTTTTCTGTTTCATTGTCCCTTACCAAAAACATACATATACCAACCAATGATGTTTTGGTTGCCGTCCTTCTTGGAGGGGTATTAAACGGTCTGGGATCAGGAATTGTTTTTCGCGGCAGTGGCTCCACCGGTGGAACAGATATCATTTCTAAAATCATGAATAAATTTTTCTCTCTTAGCATGGGTTCCGTTGGATTTGGATTAAATGTGATTATCATTTTTTTATCGGGATTTTTCTTTGGCGTAGATTTATCCGTATATACCCTGGCATTAATGTTTATCTCTTCTCAGACAACCAATTATGTCGTAGACGGATTAAATTATAAAAGGACGATTTCTATTATTACAAATAAAGAAGATGAAATATGTGAACATATTATTCACGAAGTAAAAAGAGGAGTAACCATTCTTCATGGAGAAGGGGCTTATACAAAAGCTCCAAGGGCAATTATCACTTGTACCGTAGGAATCAAAGAAGTGGCAAAAATTAAAGAAATTGTAAAACGAACGGACCCCCATGCCTTTATGACCATAACCGAAACCGCTCAGGTTTTTGGTTCTGGATTTTTAGGTTTAAATAAAATTGACTAAAATAAAAAACTCCCTGGGGAGTTTTTTTATTTTACAATTGGAGGAAGTCCAATTTTCTTTTGAACTTTTCTTAATGTCTTATTTGCAATATAGGATGCTTTTTCTGCATTCGTTTTAATGATGCCATCAATATACTGCTTATCTTTTTCTAATTCATAGAACCTGTTTTGAAGAGGTCTTAATGCTTCTATAATCGCTTCAGCGACCTTAAGTTTAAATTCTCCATAGCCCAGAGATGAAAATCTATCTACAGCCTGTTCTATCGTTTCTTCTGTGATACTGCAGTAAATATCCAAAAGATTTTTAATTCCCGGCTGTTTATCGGTGTATTGAATTTTTCCTTCTGAATCCGTTACAGCTCTCTTTAACTTTCTTACAATAGTATCAGGAGAATCCAAAAGAGCAATGTATGCATTTTCATTTTCATCGGATTTTGACATTTTCTTAGTAGGCTCCTGAAGGCTCATAATTCTTGCCCCTACCTTAGGGAAATAGCCTTCCGGAATAGTAAAAGTATCCCCATATAAATTATTAAATCGAATAGCAATATCCCTTGTAATTTCAAGGTGTTGGCTTTGGTCATTTCCAACAGGCACTAAATCCGCCTGATATAATAAAATATCCGCTGCCATGAGAACCGGATAAGTAAATAACCCGGCATTAATATTTTCTTTATGCTTTTGAGACTTTTCCTTAAACTGAGTCATGCGATTTAACTCTCCCATATAAGTAAAGCAGTTAAGAATCCATGCCAATTCTGCATGGGCCGGTACATGGGATTGGTAATAAATAATATTTTTCTCAGGATCCAATCCTGCTGCAATATACTGCATTAAAACTTCCCTGGATCTTTTTCTAAGTTCAGCAGGGTTTTGACGCACAGTTAAAGCATGGAGGTCTACAATACAAAACAGGCAATTGTATTCATCCTGTAATTTAATCCAATTTTTCAAAGCACCTAAATAATTTCCTAATGTAATGTTTCCTGAAGGCTGCATACCGCTAAATATAACCTTCTTTTTCTCTGTTTGCATATCTGCTGTCATATCGTTTTCACCTCTTTTAGTAGTGTTAAAGACTCACTTTTATTAGTATATAATTTTCACTGGAAAACTGCAAGAGAGAATCCTTTGAAACACCGACAAAATCCAATATACACGAGTGCGCATCATGCCCGGAGGGCTTTTTATTCCATAAGAAATCCAATGGAGTTCCCTATGCAGCAAAAACAAGGGGTGAACACTGTCACCCCCTGTTATACACAGAAAATAGTCTATTTAGTATTTCTACTCAGAAAGTGTTACTCGATTTAACCTCACACGGGCAATAATTTGATACAGTAATATTGTAAAAATCACATTTCCGATAGACGCAGGGATGACTACCCCCATAAATAATGCCCCAAAACTTGCTCCTCCAGGAAGTCCTACTAAAAGATAAGCACTGCCTAAAAATGCGGTTCCGCTAACGAGCGTTCCTATAAAGCCTATAATGCCCATTTTAACAGTTTGAGGAATGGATATCTTACTTAAGCCATAAATCATTACGCCCACAACGACCCCTGTAAGACACTTATCGATAATATTAGGAATTTGACCACCCGGAAAAGTAGTCGTTAAAGCTGAAATCAGTCCACAGGCAATAGATGTTGCAGCCACATTCGTCCCATTAAAATTAATAAAGATTGCCAAAAACATCATGGATAATAAGAAATCCGGTTTCATTCCTGCAAAAATTCCTGGAACAATGTAGTGTAAAATCGCCCCGATTGCCAATAAAATTGCCGACATAGTTAATTGTTTTACCTTCATAATAAATACCCCTTTCATTTTTATTGTTTGAATTTCTCATAAGTAGCGTATCAGCTACTTTACTTTTCGAGTTCATTTTTTATTTTGTAGGAAATCCGGAGGAATTTCCTATGCAATAAAAAAAGCACTTCATCCCTAGATAAGGGACGAAATGCTATTATTCCGCGGTACCACCCAAATTAGATAGATAAACCTATCTCGCTCAAACAGATACGGAGACGAACTCGATATCCTGCTTCTGTAACGGTAAGCATCCGGCGCCCAATACTTTCACAAAGATTTCATGGTGCTTCTCATGGAACCATTCAATATATCTTTCTATATCGGACCTCACACCACCGCCGACTCGCTGAATAGAATTGATATATCTACTCTTTCCAATCATTGAATTTCAATATTTATTATTGAAGTCATTATAATATATTTTTTTGAATTATGCAATAGTTTTTTTAATTTCTTATACTGTCATTTGTTGAGTTTTATTTTTCTTTCTTTTCCCTCTTAACTTTACAGATATATCATCAAACAATGTATAGTTCAGAGGAATAACAACTAATGTGAGGATCGTAGATAAGGATAATCCTCCTATAACAGATGTAGCCAGAGGCGACATGGTTTCTCCTCCTTCACCAAGCCCTAATGCCATCGGAATCATACCAAGAACGGTTGTAAGGGTTGTCATAAGAATAGGACGAAGTCTTGTTGGCCCTGCCTCTAAAATAGCTTCTGTCCTGTCATACCCTCTTTGACGAAGTTGAATGATATAGTCAATTAATACAATCGCATTATTAACAACGATACCTACCAGCATGATTAATCCTATAAAGGAAGGCATACTTAAGGTTCTTCCCGTTACAAACAATGCAAGAATGGCTCCTGTTAAAGCAAGAGGTACGGAGAACATAATGGTAAACGGATGGAGGAAGGATTCAAACTGTGCTGCCAACACCATATACACAAGCAGAATTGCCAGTAACAGCGCTAATCCAAGACTTGCAAAAGACTCCATCATTTCTTCTACTTCTCCCGCAAACTCATAACTATATCCATCGGGCATCGGATAGTTTTTTAGCTTTTGATCAATAGCCATCTTAGCCGTATTCATATCCACTCCAAAAAGGGATGAATTCACAGTAACAACCCTCTTCTGGTTGTCTCTTGAGATACTGGTAGGACTCTGTTTGATAGAAATATCCGCCACTTCTGATAAAGGTATATTCACGCCCATAGGGGATGTAATAGTAATATTTTTAATATCTTTTAAGTACTCTGATTTGGATGTATCATATACCATCCTTACATCTATTTCCGTTCCGTCTACTTTATACTTTGTTGCCACAGACCCTTGTACAGCAGTTTTTAATGTACTTGATATGGTTGCCATATTAAGTCCATACAAGGAGGCTTTATTTCTGTTAATCGTAATTTGAGCTTCCGGAATTCCGTCCTCAATAGAGCTTGTTACCTCTCTTGTTCCCTCTACACTTTCTACAAGAGCTACAACGTCATTGGCGATGAGTTCTAACTGTTCTAAATCGTCTCCTGCAATTTGTATAGAAATCGGACTTCCTCCCCCTCCCATCATCATAGAACTGCTTCCTGTAACAGAGAATTCTGCTCCCGGAATATCAGAAACCAGGTTTCTTACTTCATCTGCAATTTCATCTACAGAACGTTTTCTTTCTTTGACGGAGCCTATATTCACTGTCAATGTGGCACGGTTAGAAGAGGTCCCCGTACTGATCATGCTGCCTCCTCCGCCTATATTCACAAAAACTTCCTGTATTTCTTCTATACCCTCTAATCTTGCTTGAACCTGCTCCACCACTTCAAAGGTTTCTTCTATCACCGTACCTTTTGGAAGCGTTATACTAATGGTAAAGTTACCTTCGTCAGAAGCCGGGAAAAATTCCATTCCAACCAAACCAAAGGCCGGGATTAATAACGTTCCTATAAAAACGCCTATCGTTATCAAAGATGCTTTTAATCTATGATGAAGGGTCCAGTTAAGTACTCTTCTGTATACCTTATCAATTCTGTCGAGAACTGCGCTCCATTTATCAAATATTTTAGTTGTGATTTTTCTTCTTTTGATTTCATCTACCTTTTCAACTTTTAGAATCTTGGATGCCATCATAGGCACCAATGTTACTGCAACTGCTAAAGAAGCAGTTAAAGAGTAGGTTACCGTTAATGCCATCTCTCTAAACATCTTTGCAACGATTCCCTCAACAAATACTATGGGTAAAAATACGGCAATGGTTGTAAGGGTAGACGCCAGAACCGCCATTCCCACTTCTGTAGTTCCCTCATCAGCTGCGTCGATTCGACTTGCTCCGTTTTCCCTATGTCTATAGATGTTTTCCAAAACAACAATAGCATTATCCACCAGCATTCCGACCCCAAGGGCTAAACCACCTAAGGAAACCATATTAAGGGTAAGTCCGCTAAAGTACATCAGCGCAAAAGTCGCGATAATTGAGATAGGAATAGAAGTTCCAACAATGAAAGTACTTCTTATATTTCGTAAGAAAACAAATAATATGAGTACAGCCAATATTCCACCCGAAATGGCAGTGGATGCAACATTTCCAATGGATGAATTAATAAATTCTGCACTGTCGTAAATCGTTGTAATCTCGATATCTTTTAATTCAGTCCTCACTTGCTCCAGGGTTTTATTAATTGCTTTAGACACCTGAACTGTGTTGGCTGTGGATTGTTTTTGAATGGATAAACTAATACTGGGCTGTCCGTTTATGTATGCATAAGAAGTCATTTCTTTAAATACTTCTTCAACTTCTGCAATATCTTTTAGGTATATTACCCCTCCGGAAGTTATAATAGGAAGAGTTCTAATTTCCTCAATACTGTTAAATTCTCCTACTGCACGAAGGGTAAGTGAACTATTCCCTTGTTTTACTTCCCCTGCGGGAAGATTTAAGTTTTCGGCCGCTATGGATTGAGCCACAGTACTGGGAGTTATATTATAGCCTTTTAACTTATCCGGAAGTAAAGTAATGCGTATTTCCTTTTCTTTTCCTCCGGTTACACTAACTGAAGCAACCCCTTCTATTCTTTCTATTTTACCGGTTATCTCATCTTCTACAATTTGTTTTAATTTCACTAAATCTTGATTTCCACTGATACCTATTTCCATGATTGGCATCATATTAGGATCCAGCGCCATTACCATAGGATCTTCTGCATCTTCCGGTAAAAAGTCCTTAATCATGTCGATTTTTTCTCGCATATTTAGCATTGCCACATCCATATCGGTTCCATCATTAAACTCCACAAAAATCATGGAAGAACCATTAGAAGATGTGGATGTTATGTTTTTTAAATTACTTACTGTCCCTACTGTAGCTTCTAAAGGTTTTGTAATCAGGGATTCTATTTCCTGAGGCCCTGCCCCGTTATAAGATGTCATGACTAATGCATAGGGAAGTTCAAAACTTGGCAATAAATCTACCGGTAGCCTTCCTATAGATACTATCCCCAGCAGTATTACAATAAATACAACCATGACAGTGGTAACAGGACGCTGTATTGATACTTTTGAAAGCTTCATGCCTATTCTCCTCCTAACCTAATTGTCTGCAATTTGGACTTTACCACCATCTTCAAGATAATTTTGTCCTTTTACAACAAGTTGTGCTCCTTCTTTTAATCCTTCTAAAATCTCTGCTTCTTTTCCATTATCAAGACCCAACTTAACCTCTAATTTTTTAGCTCTCTCTCCCTCAACAATATAAACATAATGCATATCGCCTTCTGTCAATACTGCTTCTCTGGGAACTATCACTGCATCTTTTACAGTATCTGCAGCAAATTCCACTTCCGCAAACATACCGGGCTTAAGTAAACCTTCTTTATTGGAAATCTCAATTTTAACAGGATATGTAAAAGTTCTTTCATCCGCTGCAGGACTTATGGCTTGAATCGTTCCTTCAAAAGGCTTATCAAACGCAGAACTTACATATACATTTACTTTCTGTCCTTTTTCGATTTTATTGATGAGTTGCTCAGAAACATTTACTTCTACAGATACTGTATCCATTTGTATAATCGTAAATGGTGCAACGGCTCCACTCACCATTTCTCCCGCATCAATCGTACGGCTGCTTACAATGCCGTCAATAGGACTTTTAACTGCTGTATCCTTTAGGCTTTCATAAGCATTAGCCAATTGAACTTCTAAGCCCTCTTTTGTAGCAGCTGCCTGAGTCAATTGATTGTGTGCTCTTTCAATATTTTCTTTGGAAAGGCTGTTGATAAATAAATCATAAGCTTCTTTTGCTGAATTGTATCCGATACTAGCCGTTTCATAAGCTGTTTTCATCTGATCCAATTGCTGTTTGGAGGCTGAGCCTATTTCGTATAAAGTTTTCATATCTTCATAAGCTTTTTTAGCATCCTGCAACTGAATTTCAGCCATTTTTAAAGAGGATTCGAGCTGAGTTTTCTGCTGTTCCTGCTGACTGCCTTTTGCACTGTTAAGGCCAATTTTACTCAAATTCACAGCTGCCTCAGCAGATTTTATTTGTGCTTCCAGGTTTTTAATGGTGTTTTGAATATCTTTTTCATCTAAAGTGAATAACACGTCTCCAGCTTTAACAACATCTCCAATATCAAAATTCACTTCTTTTACTTTCCCTAGGATTTTACTTGTTACAGTAATTTGTTGTTTAGGGTTAATTTTTCCACCATATGTAAAGGTATTGGAAATTTGTCCTTTTGAAACTTGCTCTACTTTAACGGGCGTCGCCTTTTCTTCTACCTCATTCATCGCTTCTTGATTGGTTTGGCCGCAGCCAGTTGCCAAAATCCCTAAAGCAAGTATGGTAGGGATTAGTCTTTTCATTTTCATTGATACATCCTCCTTATTAAACTAGTTTTATTGAATTGAACTGCCAAAAATGGCATTTAGTTTTTCTAACCCTTCTTCAAAATCCTTTTGTTTTTTTTCATCCAAATTAGAGTAAAACTCTCCAAAAACCTTAATAATTCTTTCATAGGCTTCAGTAAGGACTGACATACCTTTTTGGGTTAACGATATGTACGTCTTTCTTCTGTCTTCCTCTTCTGATGGATATGTTCTTTGCAGATAGCCCTCCTTAACCAGTTTAGAAACAACAATGGACAGACTACTGCTGCTAACATTAAGTTGCTGCTCTAAATCCGATATCGTACAGCAACCAAGTGCATGTACCATCACCAAAATACTAAATTGTCTTCCTGTCAGATCACAATTGCCCTTTCCGTTAATATTGAATTCTTTTAAATAGTTTTCCTGCAGCCAGTGTTTTAAGCCCAGTATGAATTTTAAAAATTGATGGCTAATCGCATTGACCTTTTTCTCTTCCATAAATTCCACCTTTATATTTATAATAAAATAGTTTTACAATAAACCTATTTTATTATAAATATTTTTCCAATTCAATGGAATTCATCAAATTGTGGGGAAACTACTCAACTATAGCATACGAAAAGAATTTTTAAAAGTTTAATTTTATGAAAAATATCCCATTATTTTTTCATTGCGAATTGAATGAATATGTTTCATAATATAAAGAAACGAATATTCTATCATCATTTGTAAATATAAACTGATAAAATAAGGAGGCATCCAATTGAAAAAAATTACGAGTTTTACCATTGATCACAATAAGCTCTCCAGGGGAATCTTTGTTTCCAGAAAAGATTCTGCAGGAAGCGAGACATTAACGACTTTTGATATAAGAATGAAAGAACCGAATCGCGAACCTGTATTAAATACGGCAGAAATTCATACTATAGAGCATCTTGGAGCTACTTTTCTCAGAAACCATCCGGATTATGCCGAAAAAATCATTTATTTTGGCCCTATGGGATGCAGAACCGGCTTCTATCTTGTTATGCATGGGGATTTTTCATCAGAAGATGTGCTTCCTTTAATTACGGAAATGTTTGAGTTTATGTCTGTTTTTGAAGGAGATGTTCCTGGTGCTTCTCCTGTGGAATGTGGAAATTATTTAGATATGAATCTTCCTATGGCGAAATATGAATCAAAAAAATTTTTAGATCAAGTTCTTAAAAATATTAAAAAAGAAAATCTCTATTATCCTGAATAAATCAATAACAATTATCTCCACACATAAGTGTACTTTAAATGGATAAACTATTTAACGATAACAGAGGCAAGGAGAATCTATATGATTACATTTCCTAATCCGTCTTTTCGTAAATATAGTTATCCAAAAAGTCAAAGTTTACGACTCAGAGCAATTAACCCATTATCTTCTCGAAAATATATTTTATATGATTGCATCGAAGAATACACTCATTATTTGAATGAAAATCTTGCTCACTCACCAAAATAAAAATCCCTCTCCAGGGATTTTTATTTTTTATTGTCCTAATTTTTTTGATATAAGTCTTTGAAGCTCTGATGCCTGCATACCTTCATTTCCAGCAAATCGTTTAAAACAATCACTGATTTCTTCATCCTCTATGATTTGAGAATAATTCTGAAAATCCCGTATTGATTATATATTTATTTCCAATGGTATCTCCCTTCAATCCTATGAAGTACCTAGTCTTACTCTTTCTGATCATGAACCTGTGATTATAGAAATTCAATGCCAATCGTATAGATCAGAAAAATAATAATGGTGCCTGCCATCACATGAATATGGGTGGACAGGCACCAGGTTTTTATCCTCTTAATTGTGCGCCTAAAGTCGTTTCTAAACCATTTAATATCTTCTTCATTGCTTTATTCACTTCATCTTCTGTTAAAGTGCGGTCAGAAGCTCTAAATGTAATAGAGTAGGCAACGGATTTATAACCCTCTTGAATTTGTTTGCCTTTATAGACATCAAATAAGGTATAGGATTCTAAGATCTTGCCACCTCTTTGTTTGATAACATTTTCAATATCTTTTACGAGGACTTCATCTTTAACCAACATCGCAATATCTCTGGATACTGCAGGATATTTGGGCAGAGGCTTGTATTCTCTTTCAAGATTTGCTTCTTCTAGTAATGTCGGCATATCAAGAACACCAACATAGACCCTAGTATCGATATCATAATTGGCTGCTACACCAGGATGAAGTTCTCCGATATAGCCTATTTCTTTGTCTCCAACGGATATAGACGCACAGCGGCCAGGATGCATCCAGGCCAAATCTTGTTTCAAATTGTACTCTACCTTATCATCCATTCCTAATTTTTCGAAGAGTACTTCTACGGTTCCTTTTAAATCATAAAAGTCCACTTTACCATACATTCCTATGGTAAGCTTTGCTCTTTCATCCGGCAATTCCGTCAAAGGCAACGATTTAGGAATATATACTTTCGCTATTTCATAAAGATATGCTTCTTCGTTTCTTCTATTGTAATTGGTGGAGAGAGAAGTTAACATTCCGTTTAAGGTTTGTGTTCTCATCACACTAAAATCTTCTCCTAAAGGATTGGATATCGTAATCACTTTACGGAGCTCATCATCCTGCGAGATATTAAGTTTGTCAAATACCTTAGGGCTTTCAAAGGAGTAATTCATGATTTCATAAAAGCCCTGACTTTCCATAACTTCTTTAACGGTATACTCCATCTTTTGGCTGTAGGATTTCTTTCCTACGGTTGGCGTTCCAGTTTCTAATGTAGTCTCAATCTTATCATAGCCATATAATCTTGCCACTTCCTCTGCCAAGTCAGCGTTTCCTTCTATATCCGGACGGAAAGTAGGTATGGTTACAGTTTTAGCTTCTTTGTCTACTTTAAATTCTAAACGGGTTAAATAGCCTATGATTTCATCTTCAGATAAGGAAGTTCCAAGAAGTCCGTTGATTTTTTCTACGGAATAAGGAATGGCCTTTGGTTCTCTTTTTCCAGGATATACATCAATAATACCGCTAACTACTTCCCCTGCTCCTAATTCTTCTACGAGTTGTGCCGCTCTGTTTAAAGCATCCAACACATTTTCAGGGTCTAAGCCTTTGGAGAATTTTACAGATGCATCGGTTCTAAGTCCTAATTTCTTTGCTGTAATTCTTACATTCGCTCCATTAAAATTAGCAGATTCAAAGAGAATATCTGTAGTTTCTTCTGTGATTTTGGATTCTTCTCCTCCCATCACTCCAGCGATGGCTAAAGGTTGTTCTCCATCGGTAATTAAAAGCATGGATTCATCTAAATCCCTTTCTTCGCCATCCAGGGTCATGGTTTTTTCTCCGGGTTTGGCATTGCGCACCACAATTTTTTTCTTATCTAATTTTGCAAGGTCAAAAGCATGCATGGGCTGACCCATTTCCAGCATCACATAGTTGGTAATGTCTACGATATTATTAATCGGTCTAACCCCTGATGCGATAAGACGCTGTCTCATCCATTTTGGAGAGGGCCCTATTTTTACATTTTTAATCACTCTTGCAGCATATCTTGGGCAAAGTTCTTTATTCTCAATTTCTATAGAGATATAATCAGAAACATCCCCTCCACTTTCTTTAACGGAAATCTGAGGATAGTTAAAAGGTAGATTAAAGGTTGCTGCCGCTTCTCTTGCAATACCTATAACACTAAAACAATCCGGACGGTTGGAAGTTACTTCATATTCTACAATCACATCATTAAGGCCAAAAATCTCTTTTACGTCTTTTCCTAAAGGTTGTTCTTCCTCAAAAATATATATTCCGTCTTCTGGCGCTTCCGGATAGTCCTGAGGGGTAAAGCCCAGTTCCTGAATAGAGCACATCATTCCCTGGGATTCTACTCCACGAAGTTTTCCGGTTTTAATTTTAATGCCTCCGGGTAAAGTCGCACCGTTAAGGGCAACGGGGATATAATCTCCAACAGAAATATTTTTAGCTCCTGTTACAACCTGAATGATTTCTTGGCCAACATCCACTTTTGTAACCACTAATTTATCTGCATCGGGATGTTTCTCTATGGATAAAATCTTTCCTACCACGACATTTGAAATTTCTTTTCCCTGTTCTTCATAAGTTTCTACCTTAGAACCGGACATGGTCATCGCATCTACATAAGTTTTTATATCACAATCAATTGGCGTATAATCCTTAAGCCAGGACATAGGTATATTCATATCCATACTCCTTTCTGGAATTAGTCTAAAATTAGAATTGGTCTAAGAATCTTACATCGTTTTCTACAAATAAACGCAAATCTTTTATGCCATATTTACTCATAGCAAGTCTTTCAAGCCCCATTCCAAAAGCAAAACCTGTATAGATATCGGGATCAATTCCCGCCATTTTAAGCACTTTAGGATGAACCATTCCACAGCCTAAGATTTCAATCCATCCGCTACCTTTACAGATTCTGCAGCCTTCTCCTCCACAGGCTACACAGGATACATCCATTTCCGCACTGGGTTCAGTAAATGGGAAGAAGTGAGGACGGAATCTTACTTTTACCTTATCTCCAAACAATTCTTTTGCGAATACTTCCAATGCTCCTTTAAGGTCTGCAAAAGTAATATTTTTATCAACCACCAGGCCTTCTAATTGGTGAAAAACTGGCGAATGGGTGGCATCTACTTCATCGGAGCGGTATACCTTCCCCGGACATATGATGCGAATAGGTGGCTTTTCATTTTCCATTACTCTCACCTGAATAGGAGAGGTGGCTGTGCGAAGCATAAAGTTTTTGTTAATATAAAAGGTATCCTGTTCATCTCTTGCCGGATGGTCTGCCGGAATATTTAAGGCTTCAAAATTATAGTATTCTGTTTCTATTTCCGGACCTTCAGCAATCTTATAACCCATGCCAAGGAAAATTTCTTTGATTTCGTCTACAACTAAATTCATAGGATGTCGGCGTCCTAGTTTTCTTCTTCTGCCGGGCATGGTTACATCGATGACTTCAGCTTTTAATTTCATTTCCTGAGCTTTTGCTGCCAGTACATTTTTAACTTCTTCAAGCTTCGTTTCAATGGCTTCTCTTACTTCATTGGCCATCTGTCCAATGATTGGGCGTTCTTCTGCGCTTAAATCCTTCATTCCCCTTAAAACTTGGGTGAGCTCACCTTTTTTGCCTAAAAATTCGATACGAATTTCATCTAAAGTTTTTAACTCTTTTACTTCTTTTAAACGATCCATTGCCTGTTGCTTAATTGACTGTAATTTTTCTTTCATAAATGAAACTCCTTTCTATTTATAATCATTTTCACCATACCAATAAAAAGTTTCCTTATTGTATAGGAAATCCGGCGGAATTTCCCATATAATAATAATAAAAAACTCCGTCCCAAAAAGGGACGGAGTTGATCCGCGATACCACCCTAG
>JAAYMW010000065.1 GCA_012521175.1 Candidatus Epulonipiscium sp. | reverse complement strand
TGGCATAAATATGTAGGATTAGATGGGGATGTTTTAACCATAGATACATTTGGTGCATCCGGTCCTGCAGAAGTATTATTTAAGGAATTCGGATTTACTGTTGATAATGTTGTGGAAAAAGTTAAAAAACTTGTAAAATAATCATAATAAATAAAGGTACTTTGTGGATGATTTTTATGAAGGTGCGCATACTATATATATGCTTCTATGTAACTAGCTTTAAACTGTAAAGGAGGACTATATATGGAGCGTATATATCCTGCGTTCCCAGTAAGTGAAGGTTTTAATGGCCTCATTGGAGTACCTTTATCGAATTCTGCAATGAATGACGTAAAAATGTCCAGCGATGTTTACGAAGTATTTGTAAATCATGATAAAGTTGGCGAGAAAGTGTTGTTAACTCAGGCTGAAAAACCTGAAGATATTCATGAGCTTCTAAAAGATTATGGCTTTTACGATTTTAAACTCAATGTTGTAGGAAACAGCATAGAGATTGAAACCAATGAACAGCCACAAAAAATGAAAGAAATATTGTCAAGTTATTTAGCTATAAGATAGGCGAGACTGAATGTCTCGCCTTTTTATATCTTTTTATTACAGACTATTATTGTAAGAATTCTCAAAAAAGAGTATAGTAAAATTATTACAATAAAGGGGATGAGATTTTGATGATTAACGAATTAAAATCAATCATTCATGAAAGCAATAATATCGTATTTTTAGGTGGGGCAGGGGTATCTACAGAAAGCAATATTCCTGATTTTAGAAGTGCAGACGGATTATACAATAATAAAGAGATCTATCCTCCGGAAGTTATTTTAAGCCATTCTTTTTTTATAAAGCATCCCGATTTGTTTTATTCCTTTTATAAGAGTAAAATGATTTATAAAGATGCCAAACCCAATAAAGCTCATTTAGCTCTGGCAAAGTTGGAAGAAGCAGGGCAATTAAAGGCTGTTATTACACAAAATATTGATGGACTGCACCAGCTGGGGGGAAGTAAAAATGTTTTGGAACTTCATGGCTCAGTTCATAGAAATCACTGTACGAAGTGCAATAAAGCTTATTCTTTAGAAGATGTCATAAATAGTGAGGACATTATTCCTTATTGCCAAGAATGCGGAGGTATTATTAAGCCTGATGTAGTCCTCTATGAAGAACCTTTGGACGCATTGATACTCCAAAAATCTATTCACTATATTTCCAAGGCAGAAGTTTTAATCGTAGGAGGTACCTCTTTAGTAGTATATCCTGCAGCAGGTCTTGTAGATTACTTTAATGGTAGATGCTTAATACTGATTAATAAGTCTTCTACACCTTATGATCATCAAGCAGATTATATCATACATGAAAGTATCGGAGAAACACTCGGTCAGTTGGTGGAAGATATTCAATAACTATACAGTATGGAAATATAATTTTTAAACAGAATGTGATATACTTCTATTATACCGAAGAAAAATTAGGAGGTAGCCAGATGAGAATTTTACATACATCGGATTGGCATCTTGGGAAAAACTTAGAAGGTTACAGCCGATTGGATGAACAAGCAGCATTTATAGAAGAATTGATTGAAATTATAGATGATAAAAATATAGATATGGTCATTATATCCGGGGATGTTTACGATACAGGAAACCCTCCTGCAAAAGCAGAGCAATTGTTTTATTCAGCGATAAGAAGGATATCAAACGGAGGGAAAAGGCCTGTGCTGATTATTGCCGGAAACCATGACAATCCAGACCGCCTTTCGGCTCCAAGTCCTCTTGCCTATGAGCAGGGGATTATTCTTCTTGGAACCCCTAAAAGTGTTGCACAGGTAGGAGATTATCCGTATTATCGCATTGTTGATGCAGGAGAAGGATATATTGAGATAGAACTTAATAGAGAAAAACTGGTTGCCCTAACCCTTCCTTACCCCAGTGAAAAGAGATTAAATGAGATTATCAGTATCGATATGGATGAAAGGGAGAGGCAAAAAAGTTATTCCCAAAGAATCGGACAATTATTTGAGCATCTTTCCTCTAAATATAGACAAGATACCATTAATATTGCAGTAGGCCATTTATTTATGGTTGGAGGAGAAGAAACCGATTCAGAAAGACCGATTCAGTTAGGGGGGAGCCTAGCAGTAGAACCAAGCGTACTTCCTAAAAATGCTCAGTATGTTGCCCTGGGGCATTTACACCGTCCTCAGAGGGTAAAAGGTACGGAGGTTGAAGCCTATTATTCTGGATCACCTATTCAATACAGTAAAAGTGAAATATCCTATTCCAAATGCCTTTATATTGTAGATGTTTGTGCAGGAGAAAAAGCCAAAATAGAAGAAGTATATCTAAAGAATTATAAACCTATAGAAGTGTGGAGATGTGAGAGCATTGAGGAGGCTATGGAAAAATGCAGAGAAAATAGTCAAAGAAACCTATGGGTTTATTTAGAAATCAAGACGGAGAGGGTTCTGCTTCAATCTGAAATTAAAGAATTAAGAAGATTGAAGCAAGATATTGTTGAAATCCTTCCTATTTTCAGCACCCAGGAAAAAGAAGAAGAGGCAATAGACAGCATTAAAGAAAAAAGCATTGATACATTATTTAAAGAATTTTATATACATCAGAGACAAGTAGAACCTACCGAAGAAATGATGGAACTCTTTCTTTCTGTAATGATGGGAGAGGAGGATGAAGATGCGGCCGAGGAAGCTTAAGATAAAAGGTTTAAATAGTTTTATTGAAGAGCAGACCATTGATTTTAGTAAGTTAACGGAAAGAGGCTTATTTGGAATTTTTGGACCTACCGGCAGTGGTAAATCCACGATTTTAGATGCTATTACCTTAGCTTTATACGGAGAAATTCCAAGAAATACAAAAGAATTTGTAAACTCTGAGGTCGATTTACTGAGTATTGAATATGAATTTTCTATCTGCAACGGTGGAGAAATTACGATTTATGTTGTTAATCGAAGTTTTAAAAAAGGTGAAGATGGTATAAGAAAATCGAAAGATGCCAGGTTGTACATAAAAAAGGCTGCTCATACGATAGATATCGTAGAAGAAGGCATTACCAATGTGACTAATGAAATTCAAAGGATATTGGGCCTTAATGCAGATGATTTTACCCGTTCTGTTGTGCTGCCACAGGGTAAATTTAATGAGTTTTTAAAGCTGACTGGAACAGATAGAAGAAATATGCTGGAAAGGATTTTTGGTTTAGAGAAATATGGAAAAGAATTAACAGAGAAAATAAAACTGGCAAAGAATAAAAAAAGCAGGGAAATTGAGCATATTGAATCACAATTAAAGGTATATGACAATTTAACTAGGGAACAGTACGAAGAACAGCAAAAATCTTACAAAAGACTAGTCATCGAAGAAGAGGAATTAAGAAAAGAATTAGATATACTCTGCAAAGAATATGAAAAATATCAAATTATCTGGGAACTGCAGCAGGAACTTAACTTCTATGAAAACAAACAAAAAGAACTTATACAAAGAGAAAATGATTACCTAAAACAAAAAGAAGCATGTCATAAGGCGCAACGGGCTGAAATCATAAAACCTGTAATAGATGAAACAGAGCAAATACAAAAAGAAAAAATAGAAAATGAACATCAACTGGCTTTATTCCAAAGTAAGTTAAAAGCCATTACAGAAGAGTTAAACAAATTAGAAGCTGAGTATTCTAATACGCTTCAAAGAAAAAATACAGAACATCCGCTCCTTGTTCAAAAGGAAGCCAATCTAAATCAAGCAATAGAAATGTTAGAACAAAAAAATAGCATTGAAAAGGAAAGAGATCAGCTTAGGTTGTTTTACAGTAAAAACAAAGAGGCAATTAAGGAAAATATAAAAAAGGAAGAAGAAATAAAAAATAGTCTTTTAGTGATTCAAAAAGAGCTTGAAAAAGTAGAGGAAAGAAAACATAAGATTTTTGTAGATCCTGGTTATCGCGAAGAAATCTATAGAGCTTATGAAATCGAAAAAGCATACAATCAATTAATCCAGAATGAAAAGGAATTACAAGACAAGCTTCACTTGATTCAGTCACAAATAGAAAAATTAGAAAGCGATTATAAAGAGATAAAGAGAATAAAACAAGAAAAGGTTGCTTTGTTTGCAGAAGCTGAAAATGTATTAAAAACCCTGAAAGAAAACTGTCCGGGAACTAGAGATTCACTTTTTGAACAACATAAGTACATAGAAGAGCTTAGACATCAGCATACTTATTACCAGGATATATTAAAGCAAAAGCAGCTTAAAGAAGAAGCTTTAAAGAATCTTCTTATCCAGATCCAGTCAAAGGAAGAAGAAAAGAAAGGACTATTGGATGAAAAAGAAAGCATCAAGGAGATGTTAGAATTACAAAAGAAAGAAATAGATAAGCTCCAGAGACAGAATATGGCTGCCATATTGGCTCAGGATCTTAAAGAAGGGGAAAGTTGTCCTGTATGCGGTTCTACGCATCACATGAAAATATCCTTTGAACTTGATGAAGCACTTTATCATGATATGTTGAACCAAGAAAAGCAATTAACAAAACAGCTTCAAGCATTAGAGGAGAAATTTTATGCTGTTTCTTTAGAATGTTCAGGAATGCATAAAGAAATTGAGCAGATTCGACTGGAGATCGAAAAGATGATTGCCGCTACTGAAAATGAAGATATAAGCAATATAGGCATAAAATTGTCCCAGGAAGAAGAAAATTTTAAAAAGTTTCAGGCTCAAATCGACATATGGGAAAAAGATCTATTAAAAGCAGAACAGTATGTAACGGAAATTAAAGATGAAATAAACCTTCTGGAGCGAGAAGAAATCAGGCTCAATGAAAGGCTTATAAAAGATAAGGTTCAGCATAAAGAAATTTCAGAACAATGTGTAGAGATTAAAACGAGATTAAAAGATATTTCCAATCAGTATCATCATGCCAAAGAAAAATATAAACTGGATATTATAGAAGACAAGATAAAAGAAATGCGGGAATGGGATAAATTAAAAGTTGAGCTAGAAAAAGAAGAAAAAATTCTTCGAGAAAGCCTAAAGTTAAAAGAAGAAGAAAAAGAGAAGGTTTCCAATAGCATTAGACAGTGTGAACAAGAAAATGCCAAGATAAAGCAAAGCGGAATAGAAAAGAGCAAAATGATTGAGCAGTGGAACGAACAAATTAACAGATTATCGGAAAACAGAGATCCTTATGAGTATAGGGAAGAGATACAAAATCAAATACAAATCCTGCTGGAGACTGAAGAAAAATTAAAAAATGCTTTTGAGATAGCAAAAAAAGAAAAATCAAAGTTAGAACAAGAGGAAATAAAATTAAATACTTACAGGCAAACGTTTTTAAAACTTTATGAAGAAGGAAGACACAAAATAGATGCTTTACTTAAAGAACATGATTTTTCAACCTTGGAAGATGTTATTAAAGCTTGGATGTCTAAAGAAAAGAGGGAAGTCTTAGAAAATCAGCTTAAAACATTTGAAGAAGAGGTTAAAGATGTTCAAAGTAATCTTCTTCGCATTCAGTCAAAACTAAAAGAGAAGAGAATATCTGCTGAAGAATGGGAGAACCTAAAACAGAAAAAACAAGCAAAAAGCGAAGAACTTGAAATGAAAACAAAATATCTTGCTGTTATGCAGGAAAAGCTAAAAATAATGCAGGAAAACTTAAAGATAGTCTTAGAATTAAATAAGAAAAAGAGTAAGCTGGAATACACTTTTAGCCTTTTAGATGATTTATATAAACTGGTACAAGGTAATAAATTTGTAGAATTTGTAGCATCAAACAGATTAAAATATATTGCAAGAGAAGCTTCCAAAACCCTTAAAGGCATTACGAGAGGAAGGTATGCCATTGAATTAGACGGGGGTGGAAACTTTATCGTAAGAGATGATTTTAATGGGGGCATCAGGCGTTCGCCTAGTACTTTATCAGGAGGAGAAACCTTCCTGACCTCTCTGTCTTTAGCTTTGGCTCTTTCCTCCCAAATTCAACTCAATAACAGTTCACCTCTGGAGTTCTTCTTCTTAGATGAGGGCTTTGGTACATTGGACAGTAGTTTATTAGATACTGTTATGACAGCTTTAGAAAAACTTCATTCCCAGCAGCTTTGCGTTGGGGTTATCAGTCATGTGGATGAATTAAAAAACAGAATACCGGTTAAACTGATTGTAGAACCTGCAAGACAAGGACTAAATGGAAGTAAAGTAAGGATAGAGTATAGTTAAAAGCCGCATTTGTGCGGCTTTATATATTCAAAAAAAAGTGTTGACATAATATATGACATATGATATAATTTTTGTAAGAAATTAGGGTTTGCGAGTGTAGTTCAATGGCAGAACATCAGCTTCCCAAGCTGGACACGTGGGTTCGATTCCCATCACTCGCTGAGGCAATGGCGCGGAGTGGAGCAGTCTGGTAGCTCGTCGGGCTCATAACCCGAAGGTCGCAGGTTCAAATCCTGCCTCCGCAATTATAAAAGTGGCTTAAACACAATTGTGTTTAAGTCATTTTTTTTACGGATTTTTGCACTTTTTAGATGTCTTAGAAATAAAATAGAATAAAGTCAATATATAAGGAGTTCGTTCTATGAATCCATTTGGATTATTTATGATTTCATTTCTTACAGAGAGCGTAGTGGAAATTATTAAGGATATTATACCTAAGAGAATATGGGACAAAACTAAAAAATATATCCCGGTAGCCATTTCTATTTTTTTGGCAGTAGGTTATAAGATAGACTTTTTTTGTTTGTTGGAAATGGAATTTTCTATTCCATATACCGGTTATATCTTAAGCGGACTGATTGCCAGCCGGGGAGCAAACTATGTTCATAACTTTTTAGGCCATAAAAAAGTCGGATGATATGAAAGGAATACAAATGTTTGCAGTATATAATGAAAGTCGTTGCATTTATCAGAGTATTTATATATAATATACTTTACAAAAAAAACTGGAAAAGAGGGAAGAAATGCCTATCAAAGTACCCAATGACCTACCTGCTAAGCAGATTTTAACGAATGAAAACATATTCATTATGGATGAAAACAGGGCGATTCATCAAGATATTAGAGAATTAAAAATTGTTATTTTAAACCTTATGCCTATAAAACAGGTAACCGAGACACAGTTATTAAGAGTCCTGGGAAATACTCCTTTGCAGATAGAGGTTACCCTTCTGCATCCTAAAACCCATATGTCTAAAAATACTTCCGAGGAATATCTGATAACTTTTTATAATACCTTTGATGAAATCAGACATAAAAAATTCGACGGAATGATTATTACAGGAGCACCCGTGGAAAATCTTGCTTTCGAAGAAGTGACATACTGGGAAGAGTTAAAGGAGATTATGGAGTGGACAAAGACTCATGTCACTTCTACATTACATATTTGTTGGGGTGCACAGGCAGGGTTATATTATCATTACGGAGTACCTAAATATTTATTGCCTCAAAAAATGTTCGGGATTTTCCCGCATTATAATTTGAAGAAGAATGTAAAACTTTTGCAGGGCTTTGATGATATATTCAATGTTCCACAGTCAAGACATACAACGGTACTCAAAGAAGATATTGAAAAGATAGAGGAATTAGAGTTATTATCCATATCGGATGAAGCAGGGGTTTATATCGTTGCCTCAAAAGACGGTAAGAAGATTTTTGTTACCGGTCATTCAGAATATGATCCGAATACCTTAAAATTAGAATATGAAAGAGATTTAGCTAAGGGATTGGATATTCAAATCCCTAAAAATTATTTCCCTCAGGATGATCCAACGAAAGAACCTATTGTTTCGTGGAGAGGACATGCAAACTTATTATTTTCTAATTGGCTAAATTATTATGTATACCAAGAAACCCCCTATAATCTCGAATCTCTTTAAAAATTATCTTAAATACCACTTTTATTGTGGTATTTTTATTTTTTATTAAGTCCATACTAAATAAATGAAAACTGACATGACATAATGACAGGAGTGAATCTTAAAATGCCTACAATCAATATGCTCTCATCGGCTGAAAAAATAAAAGGACAGGGAGTAGCATCGGCATATTTAGAACAGGTTCATCTTGTAAAAGAAGGGTTAAGAGATTATATCATACATATTAATAAAATGGGCTTTTGTGATATTAATCATTATCATACAGTGGATTTAAAATATTATTTAACGATTCCTCTGGCAAAGAAAAAGGGAATTACAGTTGGGTATGTGCATTTTTTACCTGAAACCATCGAGAATAGTTTGCAGTTGCCTTGGATCTGCAGGAAAGTTTTCTATAAATATTTAATTGATTTTTATAATAAAATGGATTTTTTAGTGACTGTCAATCCTTATTTTATAGACAAACTAGGTGAATACGGGATCATAAAAGAAAAAATCATTTATATCCCTAACTTTGTATCGGATCAAAACTTCTTTGCATATAGCAAAGAAAAGCGGAATAAAATACGTGAAATGAAACATTTAAAAGAAAATGATTTTGTGGTTTTAGGCGTTGGACAAATTCAGACACGAAAAGGCGTAAAAGATTTTGTGGAGATAGCACAGCAGCTGCCGCAGATACAGTTTATTTGGGCGGGAGGTTTTTCTTTTGGACGTATGACTGATGGGTATAAAACCTTGAGTAAAATTGTGAACAATCCTCCCCAAAATGTAACATTTTTAGGTATTGTAGACAGAAAAGAAATGAATGACATCTATAATATGGCAGATGTATTGTTTTTGCCCTCTTATAACGAACTTTTTCCTATGACTGTTTTAGAGGCAATGAATTGCCAATTGCCGCTTCTTCTTAGGGATATATCCATTTATGATAAGATATTATTTGATTTGTACCTAAAAGGAAAAAACAATGATGATTTCATCCAACTCCTTAAAAAGCTTAGAGAGGATAAGGATTTTTATGAATTTTGGAAGAAACAGTCTTGTATTGGAAAAGAGTTTTATTCAAAGGAAAATGTTTTAAAAATGTGGAAAAACTTTTATGAAAAGGTTTTAACGTTTAATAATAAAAGAGATATCCATAGGCTTTAAGTCTATGGATATTTTTATAAAATTTATTCTATTAAATTTTTTGCTTTTCTGATAAAATAAATTGAATCAATTTAAAAAATTAGAAAGGCAATACTATGAAGATGGATTATATAGATCATTTGATTGTATTTGATTTAGAAACAACAGGATGTAATCCTGTGCAGGATCATATTATTGAAATCGGGGCAATTAAAATCCAGAACGGAGAAATTGTTTCCAGATACCATCAGTTAATTAATCCAGAAATCCCAATTCCTTATTTTATTACAGAAATTACTGGAATTACGGATGATATGGTGTCAGGGGCTCCTCTTATTTCAGAGGCACTGCCTGGGTTTTTAGACTTTTGTGATTCAGAATATATTTTGGGGCATAATATTTCCTTCGATTATCGCTTTATAAAATCAAAGTGTTTCAATCTAGGCTATGCTTTTGATAAGAAAGCCTTAGATACCCTTGCGATCGCAAGAAAGTTTTTGAAGCATCTTCCCAGCAGAAGCTTAGGCCCTCTTTGTGAGTACTATGGTATAGACTTAAAAAATGCTCATCGTGCTATTTATGATGCGGAAGCAACTTACAGACTCTTTCAACGTTTAAAGAAGGATTTTATGGATTTAGATGCTAGTGCTTTTACTGCTCAAGAAATTACATGGAAGCCTCCTAAACAGGAGAGGATTACTCCAAGGCAAAAGAAATATCTATCAGATCTTATTAGAATGCATAGAATCGTTTTAAATGAAGATATTGAAACCTTAACAAAGTCGGAAGCCAGTAGGATGATCGATAAAATTCTCGTTCAGGTAAGAACTGGACAGAAATAGAAAAAGGAGCGTATTTTATGAATATGCTGCATAGGCATTTTACCAATTCTGAAGGTCTTCGTATCTTTTATCGAAACGACGTCCCATATAATCCTAAGGGGATTGTTATCATCAGCCATGGATATGGAGAGCACTCAGGCCACTATTTAGAGTTGGCAAACTTTTTAATACAAAATGGATATGGTGTATATATCATTGACCATAGAAGTCATGGGCAATCAGAAGGGGAAAGAGGACATATAGAATCTTTTTTTGAATTTATTTCAGATTTTCATGAGCTTATGTCTATCGTAAGAAATAAGCACCCCGAAGATACAATTTTTACATTTGGGCATAGTATGGGGGGACTTATTACATTTGTTTACGGATTAATGCATTCTGAATATAACATAAAAGGGCAAATTTTTTCAGGTCCTGCCCTGGGAGCCCCTTGGGGATTATATAAAGTACCTCTTAAGCTTTATGAGTTGCTTGGGAAAACGATTCCAAAAGCAAAGATATATCGGGTGATAAAGGGAAGAGTTTCAAGAAATCTGCAGTATTTAAAAGAATTTGCAGAGGATCCCTTTGATCTTAAATATATTACGGTAAACTATCTAACGGAATTTCTATACAGAGGGATGAGCTGGGCTCAGCAAAATGCAGGAAACTATGACTTACCCTGCTTTTTTCTCCATGGCAAATGTGATAAAGTGATTCCTTATTATAGGACCTTAGAAATATATAATAAGATTAAGTCAGAAGATAAAACATTAAAATTATATGAGCAATGCTATCATGAATTGGTTCATGAACCTGAAAGAGAGATCATATTGTCGGATATATTGGATTGGCTGGAAAATAGAATGAATTAAATAAGTGCGCATAAATATATAGAGAGATGTGATAAAGCATCTCTTTATATATTTTTTAGGGAGGGATACTATGCCCCAGGACGATAAAATAGATAATAGTTTAGAATTAATACTTAATATGAATGAGGAAGAAAGGCAAAAGATACCAACTTTACAGGGTGCATTGGATGAGGAAACAAATCGCTGGGAAGTTATTGTAAAATACCATGGAGACTTAAATGAAGTGGGAGAGCAGCTGGGTGCTGAGGTTGAAATTTTAACAGATGGGTACGGGATTATTACTTTAGAGGAATCTAAGATTCCAGCTCTGGCGGAATTTACTCAGATAGAATTTATTGAGAGACCTAAAAGATTAGGTATTGCTCTTGATAACAGCCTTCGGGAGGCTTGTATTACCAGTGTTCAAAGATCTCCCTATAATTTGAAAGGACAAGGGGTATTACTTGGAATCATTGATTCAGGTATTGATTATACCCATCCTGATTTTAGAAATGAAGATGGCAGCAGCAGAATTTTATACATATGGGATCAAACTTTAGAAGGAGAACCTCCGGAGGGTTTTGCCAGGGGAGTTGAATTTACCAAAGAAGATATTGATGAGGCTTTAGCACTTCCAACCCCCATGGAAAGAATTGCCCGAGTACCCCATGTGGATCAGATTGGCCATGGAACTCATGTGGCAGGTATTGCAGGAGGGAATGGCAGAGCCAGTGGAGGGACTTATATTGGGGTAGCACCGGAAGCAGAATATATTGTTGTCAAGTTAGGAAGGACAGGAATCGAATCCTTTCCCAGAACAACGGAACTGATGAGGGCAATTAAATATGTAATAGAAAAAGCAGAAGAACTGGAAAGACCTATTGCAATTAATATAAGTTTTGGAACCAATGAAGGACCTCATGACGGAAATTCCATTGTAGAAGCCTATATGGATGAAATGGCTAATCGGTGGAAAACCAATATTATTGTAGCAACGGGAAATGAGGGGGATACAGGCCACCATGTAGGCGGAATCATCGGAGAGGGAGAAGAGAAACCTATACAATTTACAGTTGCTCAGGGAACTGGCGGCTTATCTTTAACCCTATGGAAATCGTTTGCAGATACAATGGACTTTTCTTTGTTGGCTCCCAATGGAGAAAGTACCGGAAGAATTTCTGCCAAGGAAGGCATTCAAAGAAGGACTTTGGGGAATACAGAAGTGTTGGCTTATTTTGGAGGTCCGTCACCCCTTAATGGAGACGAAGAAATATTTATTGCACTTACCCCTATAAATCAGTTTATAGACAGCGGTATCTGGCAATTCAATCTATATGGTGTGAATATTGTTGAGGGAATTTATGATATATGGCTTCCCATTACTGAAGAAATAGGAAGAGAAACTGCATTCGTTGAACCCACCTTAGAACATACTCAAACAATTCCATCAACAGCCGAAAGAATGATCACAGTTGGTGCGTATAATGGAACCACGAATCAGATTGCGCCTTTTTCAGGAAGAGGATATACCAGAAGAAACAGATTTGTTAAGCCGGATTTAGTAGCACCAGGAGTTAATATTATGGCTCCTGTTCCAGGAGGAGGATATGATTCTTTAAGCGGGACCAGTATGGCTGCACCCCATGTCACTGGAGCAGCGGCATTGCTTATGGAGTGGGGAATAGTTAGAGGCAATGATCCTTTTTTATATGGAGAAAGGTTAAAATCTCACCTGATAAGAGGAGCAGAAAGAAATCGTCCGTCTTTAAGATATCCTAATGCTTCCTGGGGATACGGAACCTTATGCTTAGCCAATGCTTTTGAAGGATTAAGCAGGGAAGATGTGAGCAATATGGAAAAGGAAGCTCAAGAAATAGAATATTTAAGACAGGAAGAAAATGTTCCAGCGATGGATTCAAATTCAATTAAATCAGAAGAGTATTTAGATTATATTGTTGAGTACAATGGGGACATAGTAGAAGCGGCTTTAAGAAATGGGGCGGCTCATGTTGCCCTGATCAATGAAAATTATGCAATTATTCAAGTGCCAAAAGGCAGAGAAGCTAATTTTTTTGAAGAAACAGAAGAAATCGTACAATATTCAATGCCTCTTCTATTTGGTCATTATGCCAGAGAAGCTTTAGAAACTTCAGATATATTGGTATTTCATAATTATCCTTATGGCGAACTAAGAGGAAATGGCGTATTAATCGGGATTATAGATTCAGGTATTGATTATACCCATCCTGCATTTTTATATGAAGATAACAGCACCAGAATTTTAAGAATATGGGATCAAACCCTGGAAGGAAATCCACCTCAAGGGTTTGACTATGGCGCGGAATTTACTGAAGAAGAGATTAATAATGCACTAAGCAGTGAAAATCCAAGAGCAGTCGTTCCTCATGTAGATGAAGTGGGCCATGGGACATTTTTAGCAGGAGTAGCAGCAGGATATGACAGGATTAACAGGGATTATATAGGAGCAGCTCCTGATGCACAGCTTTTAGTCGTAAAACTAAAACCGGCTAAGCAATACCTTAGGGAATACAATCTCATCGGGGATCCGGTAACTTCGGTTTATCAAAGCAATGATGTCGTTCTGGCATTAAAATATATTGTTGAAACCGCAAGAGAACTAGGTAGACCGGTTGTAGTTGCTTTAGGAATAGGCAGCAACGAAGGGGCCCATGATGGCACTGCATTTACTGAAGCTTATATGGGTGAACTAGGAGGAAGAAGAGGGGTTGTGATGATTACCAGTGCAGGCAATGAAGCTAATACAGCCCATCATACGAGCGGCACTTTAGCAAATGGTCAAGTAGAAGATATAGAAATTAAAGTAGGAGAAGGAGAAACAGGGTTTACCCTTGCTATATGGAATAATGTTCCGGACAGAATGTCTATTTCGATGCTATCGCCAACAGGAGAATATATTGAAAGAATACCATCAAGGTTTGGCGAACAGGAAAGAATCAATTTTACTCTGGAAAAAACAAGAGTGTGGGTGGATTATGTTTATCCAGAACCAAGAACGGGAGATCAATTAACAAGGATCAGATTTGAAGAGCCTACTCCAGGAAATTGGATTGTAAGGTTACATGGAGATTTTATAGTGGATGGCAGATATCATGCATGGCTTCCCAGACAAGGCTGGGTAGACCAGGAAACTGTTTTCTTAAGACCAGTTCCCCAAACGACCGTAACGGTTCCAGGAACAGGAGAAGGGACAATAACAGTCGGGGCATATAACCATGTGGATAACAGTCTCTATAGTGCTTCCGGCAGGGGTCCAACCAGAGATGATGAAATTAAGCCAGATTTAGTTGCACCTGGAGTAAATGTAGAGGGACCACTTCCCGGTGGAAGATATGGAGTGATGAGCGGAACAAGTATTGCTGCGGCTCTTACGGCAGGGGCAGCAGCGCTGATTTTAGAATGGGGAATCATCAAAGGGAATGATCCTACTTTGACAACAAGAAAAGTAAGAACTTATCTCATCAGAGGAGCAAAAAGAAGAGCACCAATAAGATATCCTGACAATTCATGGGGATATGGTGAACTGAATTTACTCAATGCATTTCAATATTTACGAGACACAAACTAGTCAACACAAGAAAGTAGGGAACCAGGTTCCCTACTTTCTTGTGTTTTCGATTTAGTACGTTTCAACAAATACTTCAAAGTGTGCTTGAGGATGAGCACAAGCTGGACAAAGTTTTGGAGCCTCCATTCCTTCATGGATATATCCGCAGTTATTGCATTTCCATAAAACAACTTCATCTTTTTTGAATACAGTACCGTTTTCAATATTTGCTGCTAATTTATTGAATCGTGTTTCATGCCTTTTTTCTGCATCTGCAATTTTTCTATATACAGCCGCTATTTCAGGGAAGCCTTCTTCAGCTGCTACATCTGCAAAAGCAGGATAAAGATCTGACCATTCTTCATTTTCACCTGATGCTGCAGCTTTAAGATTTTCTAAAGTATTTCCTAATGCAATTGGATAATCTGCAGTGATTTGAAGAGCGGTTCCATTT
>JAAYMW010000064.1 GCA_012521175.1 Candidatus Epulonipiscium sp. | reverse complement strand
TATTATATATGAATACTGTATACACGTCAATGGGTCTTTAAATAATAATTATTCTTAAAGCCTTAAAAATAATTGAAAAATCAACAATGATTAAAATAATAAGAAAAAAGAACGAACAATATAAATGATAATGATTTTTATTAATTATTACAAAGAGAAAAAAAGGTCAATACGAATGACAATATTTTAACAAATAATTAATATTTATCAGATAGTGTCAAAAGCTTTCTGGAATGAACTAAATTCTCAAGGAAAGACTAAATTTATAACTACATTCATTATAGACTGATCGTGGAGGCCAGAATATGATTCAGATCACAAATATGGCAGTACTTGTGCTTCATGGGTTTAATAGTTGTTCTAAAGATGTTAAAGTATTATCAGACTATCTAAAAGATAGAGGAATTTATACAATTTCTCCCACTTTAGCAGGAATAAAAGGAACTAAAAAAGAGTGGAATACAACCACATGGAAAGATTGGATTTCTAATGCGGAAAAAGAATTCATTCCTTTAAAGAAAGAATTTAAAAAAGTTGCAATCATAGGATTTTCTATGGGAGGACTTGTTGGGCTTCATCTTACTTATCATTATGGCGCTGATTTGCTTACAATGGTGAATACCCCTATATACTGTGGAGATATAAGAAAGATCGTGGAAAAGATTAAAAGGTGCATCAGGAAAAGAACTTATGATCCTATAAAGTATTACTGCTGTGTAATTAATGAAACACCCTTTTGGGGAGCTCTGAATTTAACAAGAGGGCTTAGTGAGTGTATTCCACTGGTAGAAAAGATTAAAGTTCCTCTTCTTGTTATCCAGGGGTTAAAAGATGAGGCCGTCCGATGGCAAAGTGCAGATTATCTTTTTTGCCGCTCGGCTTCTCTCTGGAAAAAGAAAATTTACTATAGAAACGCCGATCATTTTATATTTGAAGGCGAAGCAAAAGAAGATGTCTGTAAAGAAATTTTTCACTATTTGATGCAGGTTTAAGCATAAAAACTGTTTGAATCTTAGAATAGGGAATGTTAGAATAATGAGAAATGGAGGTGATATAGTGAAAATTGATAAGAGCCACCCTCTGCCTTATTATATACAATTAAAAAATATTATAGAAAAACAAATAGAAGAAGGTGTTTTTCAGCCGAATCAAATGATTCCTTCTGAAAGACAATTAAGTGAAAAATATGAAATCAGTCGTATGACCACAAGACAAGCCATTAATGAATTGGTTAAAGAAGGGAAATTATATAGAGAAAAAGGACGGGGCACTTTTGTATCCTCTCCTCGGTTTTTGCAAGAAAATATGATGAGTTTCACAGAAACCTTAAAAGCTCAAGGATATACACCGACAACCAAGGTTTTGGAATTTTCTGTGGTGCGAGGTTTAAAAAACATCAGTAAGATATTAGAGACAAAAGAGGAACAAATCTATTACAAAATCAAACGCTTACGCTTTGCAGATTCTATTCCTGCTGCTCTGGAAACCGTATATATCCCAACAGAATATTGTGAAGGATTAGACCAGTATGACTTAGGAACTCAATCCTTATATAAAATTTTAAAAGAAAATTATAATCATAATATCGAATCGACTTTTTTGACGATTGAAGCAGTGATTTCCGATAAAATGATGATGAAAATTTTTGAGTCCGGTAAAGCCATTCCTTTGTTAAAAACGGAAGGTATCACAAGAACTGAAGAAGGCGTTAAATTATTTTACGAAACATCTTATTATCGTTCGGACGTATATTCATATCAGGTTAACATATATAGGGGAATGATGGGACGGTGACAGAAATGGATAAGCCTATTTTTGTTTTTGGACATTTAAATCCTGATACTGACTCTATTTGTTCAGCGATTGCATATGCAGAGCTGAAACGAAAACTGGGTTTTAGTAATGTTCAAGCGGTTCGTTTAGGTAATATCAATAGAGAGACTGCATTTGCACTTAACTTTTTTGGAGAAGGCCCTCCGCCCCTGCTTTCGGATGTAGAACCTCAGGTAGCAGACCTGAATTTCTACGAACCTCATGTAGTACATAAAGACGATTCCATAAAGTCTGTATGGGATTTAATGAAAAAAATTGAACGGCATATGATTCCTGTGGTGGACGAAGAAGATCGATTAAATGGCATTGTGTCCCTTAAAGATATTGCTGCTTCTTATATGGAATTTTCAGATGAGACGGCAATAAGGAACAATAAAACCAGATTCTCAAATTTGATTAAAGTATTAGACGGAGAAGTGTTAGAAGGCAGTTATCCTTATGAATATGTGGAGGGCAATATCTACACGGATTCTACTTTATTAAAAGATCAAAGACTTTCAAAAGGGGATATATTAATCATAGGAAATGCAAAAGACATAAGAGAAAAAGTAGAAAATGTCGGAGCAGGATGTATTATCGTCGCTGGAGATAAAGACTGTAATCAATCCTATGAGACTGAAAAAGGTTTAGATTGTGCAGTTGTTAGAGTTCCTCACAGCTTCTTTAAGACTATTAAACTAATTAATCAAAGTATCCCTGTATCTGCCATTATGAGAAAACACAATCTGGTATATTTTCAGCTGGATGATTATGTTGAAGAAATTAAAGAAATTATGCAGAGTTCCACCCATAGAAGTTTTCCTGTTGTAGATTCAGAAGGAAAAGTAAAGGGAATTCTGTCCAGAAGACATTTGATAGATTTTAACAGAAAGCATGTTATTTTAGTAGACCATAACGAAAAAGGACAATCCATAAAAGGCTTGGAAAAGGCTACGATATTAGAAATCATAGATCATCATAGGGTAGCAGATATTCATACCATGTCCCCTTTATATTTTAGAGCAGAGCCGGTAGGCTGTACTGCCACCATTGTTTCCAAAATGTATAGGGAAAACCATGTAGAACCTACTCCTGGGATAGCAGGACTTATGTTAAGTGCAATTATATCCGATACCCTGTTATTTAAGTCCCCGACTTGCACGGAAGAAGATAAAAAACAGGCAGAGTACCTGGCTAAAATCGCTGGAGTAGATATACAAAAATACGGCATGACTATGATTATTGCCGGTACTTCAGTAAAAGGAAAGACTGCAGAACAGCTTTACTACACCGATATGAAGAAATTTGTATTTGGTAAATACAATGTGGCCATTTCCCAAATTAGTACGGCTGACTTTAAAGGTTTGTTTAATTTAATTCCGGACCTAAAAGCTATGATGCATAAGCTGTGCGAAACGGAAAAATATGATTTGGTTCTTTTAATGGTAACTGATATTATATTAGGAGGAACAGAGTTAATCGCAGTAGGTTCGGGAAAAGAATTGGTATCCCGGGCATTTGGCTTAAATATTAAGGAAGACAGCATATTCCTGCCGGGTGTACTGTCCAGGAAGAAGCAAGTGGTTCCAAAACTTATGAACGCGGCTCAAATTTAGAACCGGGGAACACATATTTTGGCTGTTGCATTATATCATATCATTAGGATATAATAAAAATGTTACAGATTACCTATTGTTTATAATATAAAGGAGGAAATAGAATGGCAGCTAAAATTACAAAGGATATGATTATAGCAGATATTATTGCTGTTGACCGCAATCTTATTCCAATTTTGATGGAAGCAGGAATGCACTGCATCGGATGTCCTTCATCCCAAGGAGAAACCTTAGAAGAAGCAGGAATGGTTCATGGCATTAATGTAGATGAAGTAGTAGAAAAAATGAATGCTTATTTAGCAAGTAAATAATTAAAGCATATTTGTTACTAAATAACAAAAAGCAGGGATAAAAAGTATATTTTTATTCCTGCTTTTTCTATTGATGCAGACTAAGAGTTTGTTGTTTGAATTTTATGGAATTGTATTTAAAAGTCCATTATAGTGTTTTGATAAATCTATGGAACCCCTAACATTTTAATGATAAGATGAATTAAAACAAAAGTATACAATTTCAATAAGGGGTGGGAAATGTGTTAAAAGCAGTAAACTTAACATGTGAATATCTAGAAAACCCAATTGGTATCGGGGAAAGAAAACCACGTTTTGGATGGATTATAGAATCTGATAAGAAAAATGTAGTACAACAGACATATCATATACAAGTTTCAATGAACGAAGATTTTATCGATATGGTATGGGATACAGGGATTGTAGAGTCTTCTGAATCTATTCATATACCTTATGAAGGGACGGAACTAAAATCCTCTACCAGATATTTTTATAGAGTCAAGATAACGGATAATCATGGCCAGGAAAGTGGCTGGAGTGATATAGGATTCTTTGAAACTGCTTTGTTTGATCTTTCTGAATGGAAAGCCAGGTTTATAACCCCTGAAAAGGATGATGAGGCTAAATCATCTAAAGGAAAATTAATAAGACACGAATTTGCTCTGGATGGAGAAATTGCTTGTGCAAGAGTGTATTCTACGGCACTTGGAATGTATGAACTGTATATTAATGGAAAACGAGTAGGCGAAGATCTTTTAACCCCAGGATGGACCAGTTATAAAAAAAGACTTCAATATCAGACTTATGATGTAACCGATCTGCTTCAAAAAGGAAACAATGCTATTGGAGCTATAGTTGGTTGTGGTTGGTATAAAGGGGATCTTGCAGGTTGGGTTGGTAGGCGTAATCTATTTGGAAGCCAAACAGCTTTATTGGTACAACTGTTTGTTCGTTATACCGATGGAAGGGAACAACTTATCGTAACGGATGAAAATTGGAAGACTTCAGAAGGACCTATATTATATTCTGAGATATATCACGGAGAAACCTATGATGCCAGACTTGAAAAAGATGGATGGGATAAACCTGGTTTTGATGATTCCGATTGGAATTTGGTGCAGCTTTTTGATTATCCTATGTCGGTACTTGTACCTCAAGATGGATTACCAGTTAGAAGGCAAGAAACAATAAAGCCTATTGACATGTTTACCACTCCAAAAGGCGAAAAAGTAATCGACTTCGGACAAAATATGGTTGGATGGGTTAAGTTTACTGTAAGTGGAAATGCTGGAGATAAAGTTGTTTTGAAACATGCTGAGATTCTGGATGCAGAGGGCAACTTTTATACAGAGAACCTTCGAACTGCAAAACAAAGGATTGAATACATTTTAAAAGGAAATGAAACCGAAGCTTTTGAACCCCATTTTACTTTCCAGGGTTTTAGATATATTATGATTGAGGAATGGCCGGGAAAGCCAACGATGGATGATTTTATTGGAATTGTCATTCATTCAGATATGGAACATACAGGTGAGTTTATATGTTCTAATGAGCTTGTAAATCAATTACAACATAACATCTTATGGGGATTAAAAGGAAATTTTGTGGATTTACCAACAGATTGTCCACAGAGAGATGAGCGCTTAGGATGGACAGGAGATGCACAAGTATTTATTAGTACAGCAGCTTATTTGATGAATGTAGCTAGATTTTTCAGAAAATGGTTAAGAGACTTAAAAGCAGACCAATTAGAAAATGGTGGAGTGCCTCATGTTATTCCAAATGTGCTTCAGGGAATTATGCAAGACGATAACCTTTTAGAAAGTGATCATTCCTCTACAGGATGGGGAGATGCAGCAGTTATTTGTCCATGGACCATATATCAGGCTTATGGTGATAAAAGAATTTTAGAAGAACAGTATGATAGTATGAAGGGATGGATTGAATACATATACAATCATGCTGAAAACGGATTTATTTGGAACACAGGATTTCATTATGGAGACTGGGTTTCCTTGGATGCTAAAGAAGGAAGTTATTTTGGAGCAACGCCAAATGATTTAACTGCTACTGCTTTTTATGCTTATTCAACACAGCTTTTAGCTAAAGCAGCAGAGATTCTAGAAAAGCAAGAGGACGTTGAAAAATATTCTAAACTTCATGCAAACATTGTAAAGGCATTTCAGGATGAATTTTATACGCCAAATGGCAGACTTGCAGTCAGAACTCAAACAGCACATATATTAGCTTTAATGTTTAATCTTGTTCCAGATAAATATAGAAATCGTACAATTAATACATTGATTGAACTATTAAATGAGCAAGATGGGCATTTAGTGACGGGTTTTCTTGGAACGCCTTATTTCTGCCATGTATTAAGTCAAAATGGAAAGCTGGAAGAAGCATATCATTTATTATTAAAAGAAGATTATCCTTCCTGGTTATATCAGGTTAAACAAGGCGCTACCACTATTTGGGAACATTGGGATGGATTAAAGCCAGATGGTTCTATGTGGAGTCCTAATATGAATTCATTTAATCATTACGCATATGGTGCTATCGGAGATTGGCTATATCGTGTCGTTGCAGGGCTTAATACAGATGAAAAACATCCTGGATATAAACATATTGTTATAAAACCACAACCTGGCGGCGGTATGACTTATGCGCAAGCTGAACTAAAAAGTATGTATGGCAAAATAAGCATTAAGTGGACTATTGAAGAAGGAAATATGATTGTAGATGTAACCATACCTCACAATACAACGGCTACCATAACGCTTCCTCATGCTAAAGTAGATTCTATTAACACAGCCGATGAAATAGTCTTTGAAGAAGGCGTTAGTGGTGCAACTGCTAATATAGGTTCGGGAAATCACAGGTTTATTTATCCATATAAGAAATAGAAATGAATAAAAGGCAGGAATAAAGTATTTACTTCATTCCTGTCTTTTTATTAACAAGATATGGGATTTGTATAATATGTTTAATTTACAAACAATTTATTTGATAAATATAAATAATTTATATACAATACATTATATATCAATAGACAACGGGTGAAAAATAAATGAATTTTAGAAAAAAGATATTGCTTAGCTATACAATTTTTATAATAATTATTGTTGCTATTTTAGGAGGGGTTTTTTTAAAACATAGAGAAAAGACGTTGGAAGATAGTGCATATAAAAGTTTAAAAGGTATTGCCAATCAGATGTCTCAACAATTAGAAAATAAAATCTATCCTATGGATTTTATAACCGTACAGGTACTTTCTGATTCCAGATTTATATCTGCTATGACGACGTTGACTACAATTAATCGAGAAGAGCATTCAAATCAATCCTATATTGATGAAGCGAAAAGAGTTATTTCAAGTATGTTATTAACTTATTCTATAGATAAAAATTTTTATAGTGTGAACATTTTTAATATAAAAGGAGATTTTATAACAAGCAATTTAAAAAATCAACATACCACGGGAGATTTAAAAAAGAAAATAAATCAATGGAGATGGAGAAAACATGCAGATGATGCCAGAGGAAGAATGGTTATTTTACCCTCATATTCAGATCCCTGGACTTCATCACATCCTAAGGTATTCAGTGTAGCACGAGCAGTACAGTGGCCCAATAGAAATATGGGGTATATTGAAGTACAACAATCCTATGATGAGTTTGAGGAAATATTTTACATCCCTAATGAAGAAAATATAAAAATAATTGCAAAGACAAATCAAGGAGAGATATTTTTTTATGACAATTTAGTAAAAAATGAAGAATTAGATTATTACGCAAATCTTGAGGTTCCAATCAATAAGACTATAATAGAAAATCCCGTTACAAAGAAAGATGAAATTTTAGCCAGTACATATTCTGATTATACAGGTATCACAATTATTTTATCTCAAGATAAAAAATCTTTATTAGAGCCTCTTTTATTTCCCGCTAAATCAATAATGATTATTAGTATTATAATTATTATAGTATGTTTTATTTATATTTCTATTGTTTCTAAAAAGTTAGTTGAACCTATAAGACAACTAAAAGAAAAGATGGAAGAAATGGAACTTCAAAATTTACCTGAGAAGATTATTATTGAAAGTTCAAATGATGAGATAAAAGCGTTAAATAATTCATTTCAGCATTTAAGACAAAGGTTGGATGAATCTATAAAACGAGAGTTAAAGTATCAGGAATTGCAAATGAAAGCAAATTTTGATTCGCTTCAAGCTCAGGTAAATCCCCATTTTATCTACAATATTCTCACAGTATTATCCAATAAGGGTATAGAAAATAATGATGAAGAGATTTGCGACATATGTGAAAGCGTAGCGAGTATGCTTCGTTATTCAACATCAACTTTAAAACCTTCAGCGACAATTGAGACCAGCTATAAAAAGTCAATAAGATTATAAAAATTTTTATTATCCTTAAAAAAGGGTATACAAAATTAAGGGTTAGTTTTAACAACCCAATTAACAAATTATGT
>JAAYMW010000063.1 GCA_012521175.1 Candidatus Epulonipiscium sp. | reverse complement strand
CTTTATGCATATAAACGGAGAAAAGTTCTAAAGCACTGTATTAGATTATACACAATCTAACGCCTTTCGTCAATACTAATTAAAAAAGAATAATTCTATAAATTCCCTTCAATTTTGACTTGAAATTTTTCAAGCCAAATATCTATTTGTAAAATATAGGCAAGAATTTGTGGTGCCGTCATAAGCTGACCATACCAAGGGGAAGTAAATTGATTCGGATTGTCAGCTATGTTATTTACTGTGTCCCAATTTATTAACTCCGATAAAATGGAGTTAGACTTACGATACAGCATTCTTATTTTTTCACAAAGTATTTTAAAATATTTAGGATGATGGGTCTTAGGATATGGACTTTTCTTCCTCCATATGATTTCATCTGGAAGTATCCCTTCCAAGGCTTTTCTAACAATGCCTTTTTCTCTACCATCCAGGGATTTGATATTCCATGGCATATTATAGGCATATTCAACGATACGATGATCGCAAAAAGGTACTCTTACTTCCAATCCATTATACATACTCATGCGATCTTTTCTATCAAGTAAAGTCTGCATAAACCAATTCATATTCAACACATACATTTGACGCATACGTGTATCAAGTTTTTCATCCCCTGATAAAACATCTACACGGGCTATAGTATCTAAATATTTTTGCCTTACATACTCTTCTCCTTCATCCAATACTCCTGATTTCAAAATATTTTTTCTTATTTCAAGAGAACGAGCCCAGGGAAAATTATCTTCAAATAATATCTCTTTATTATGATACCAAGGATAACCGCCAAAGATTTCATCTGCACATTCACCAGAAACAGCAACCGTAAAATTCTTTTTAACTTCTTTACAAAATAATAATAAAGAAGAATCAACATCTGCCATTCCGGGCAAATCCCTGGCTAGGGTCGCTTCGTACAAAGCTTCTGCCAGTTCAGTATGATCAAGAATGATTTCGTGGTGGATAGAGCCCATTTCATTAACCATTTTATCAATATATTTTTTATCACTATTAGGTTGAAAAGTATTTGCTTTGAAATATTTCTGATTATCTACATAATCAACGGAATACGTATGCAGTGTTCCTCTTTTTTCTTTTTTATATGCATCCGCAGCCACTTTGGAAATAATACTGGAGTCAAGTCCTCCAGATAAAAAACAGCAAAGAGGTACATCAGATACTAATTGACGTTTTACTGCATCGATGATTAAGGCTCTTGTTTTTTCAATCGTTCTGTTTAAATTATCTTCATGTTCTCTTACTTTTAAACTCCAATAAGTTTTAATGAGCAATCCTTTTTTATCAAATACAGCATACTCTCCAGGTTTTAATTCTCTTACGCCTTTAATAATACCATTTCCGCTTGTTCGCCCGGGACCTAGAAAAAATATTTCATATAATCCTTCTTTATTAATGATGGGCTGAACTAAAGGGTTTGCAAAGAGAGTTTTAATTTCGGAACCAAAAATGATGCTCTCCTTGTGAAGATAGAAAAAAAGTGGCTTAACCCCCATTCTGTCCCGTGCCATAAATAATTTTTCTTCCACATCATTCCATATGGCAAAGGCATAAATACCATTTAACCTTTCAAGACAATTCTCCCCCCAATGGATAAACGATATTAATAGAACCTCTGTATCTGAATGGCCTCTAAAAGTATATCCATATTCTAAAAGTTCTTTACGAAGATCCTCTGTATTATAAAGCTCCCCATTATATACAATAGTATATTTGATATTCCCTTTTTCTAAAGTCATAGGCTGAATTCCATTCTCTGGATCCACCACAATAAGTCTTCTATGAATTAAACATACATTTTCCTTAAGATAAATTCCATCCGCATCCGGTCCGCGACGAATCAATGTTTCAGACATTTTATCTATGATAGATTTTCTTTCTGTTAGGTTCTGTCTATAATCTATCCATCCTGCAATACCACACATAATGATCCCTCCTGAACACTATAACTTTCATCTGCTCAAATAAGACAAACTTGTCTAAACAAAAAAGGCGCCACATGATCGTGACGCCTTTGTCAATATCTATTATATGAAATAGAGATTGAAAAGTTTCGTTATTAAAATTGTAAATTTGAAATTCTCTTCATAGCAGTGATAATGTCCTCTCTCTTACCAAAGGAAGTTAATCTAAAAAAGCCTTTTCCATTTTTTCCAAATCCTTCGCCCGGTGTTCCTACCACATTGGCGGTTTCAAGTAAATAGTCAAAAAACTCCCATGAAGTCATGTCGTTTGGGCATTTTAGCCAGATATATGGAGAATTTTCTCCACCAACAAACCAAATCCTCATATCAGACAAAGTTTCTGAAATGATTTTCGCATTCTCCAGATAATATTTTATATTTTCCTTAATCTGCTTCTGTCCTTCTTCTGTAAAAACCGCCTCTGCCCCTCTCTGAATAATATATGGAACCCCATTAAATTTAGTGGTTTGTCTGCGAAACCACAATTTATTTAAACTCATATTTTCATATACAAGCTCGTTAGGAACAATAGTATATCCGCATCTTGTACCGGTAAACCCTGCAGTCTTAGAAAGAGAGCAGAATTCAATAGCACATTGTTTAGCTCCATCTATTTCATAAATGCTTCTTGGAAACTCTTTATCTTGAATAAATGCTTCATAGGCGCTATCAAAAAGGATGACTGCATTATGAGAAAGAGCATAGTCCACCCATACTTTTAATTGGCTCTTGTTATAAACTGCTCCGGTTGGATTGTTAGGAGAACATAAATAGATAATATCAGCTTTCACCTCTTTGTCAGGCATAGGCAAAAAGCTGTTTTCTTCATTGGCATTCATATAAATGATTTGTCGCCCAGCCATAATATTCGTATCAACATAAACCGGGTAAACTGGGTCAGGAATCAAGACAGTATTATCTAATCCAAAAATATCTAAAATATTGCCTAAATCACTTTTTGCTCCGTCACTAATAAATATTTCGTTATCCTGTAAAGTTACCCCTCTGCTTGTATAATAATCTCTAACCGCTAATCTTAAAAAATCATAGCCTTGTTCTGGTCCATAACCTCTGAAACCCTGTTGGGTTCCCATTTCTAAAACCGCTGCTTCCATTGCATTGATTACTGCTTCACAAAGCGGCAGGGTTACATCTCCTATGCCTAATCTGATAATCTCTTTTTCTGGGTACTTGCTTTTATACTCTGATACTTTTCTTGAAATGGTAGAAAACAAATAACTCTCTTGTAAATTTAAATAATTCCGGTTAATTTGCAATGTTTATCCCTCCATCAACGATATCAATAACCCCTTCGAAAACTTTTCTGGCATTTCCGGTCATAAAAACAGTTTCATCTGTATAATTTATAATCAGTTCTCCTCCCGGGAGTTTTACTTTAATATTATCACCTTTTTTGCAAAATCCATTTTCTACTGCTGCCACAGCTGCAGCACAGGCACCTGTTCCACAAGCTAGGGTTTCACCACTGCCCCTTTCCCATACTCTCATTTCTAAAGTATTTTCATTGATGACTTTTATAAATTCTGTATTGACCCTTTCTGGGAAAATGGGCGCATGTTCAAACTTGGGGCCTAGTTCTTCAATCTTTAAATTCTCTATGTCCTCCAAAAATACAACACAATGAGGATTCCCCATAGATACACAAGTAATATAATAAGATTGATCTTCAATAATAATTTCCCGATTTATAATTTTATCTCCAACTAAAGTTACAGGAATTTTGCCAGGGATGAGTTCCGCCCTGCCCATATCTACCTGGACTGAATCAACAATACTATCTTTAGTATATACTCTTAACCTCTTAACACCACTTAAGGTATCGATTAAAATTTCTTCTTTATTGATTATTTTATTATCATAAAGATATTTTCCTACACAACGAATGGCATTGCCGCACATTTTCCCTTCACTGCCGTCCACATTAAACATCCGCATTTTTGCATCGGCAATATCGGACTTACAAATCATAACGATTCCGTCTCCTCCAATGCCAAAATGCCTGTCAGATAAAATAATTGCTAAATCTTCTGGATTGGGCAATTCTTCTTCAAGGCAATTAAAATATATATAATCATTACCGCAGCCATGCATCTTTGTAAATTTTAACTGCATATTTCTCCTCCTCTCACACTTATTTTTCATAGGTTTTTAAGATTCTTTCTGCTACTTCTCTTTTCGTAATCCGCATGTCCATTGCTTGTTTTTCTATAAATCTATGGGCTTCAGCTTCAGTCATCTTTAAATATTCAATTAAAACACATTTAGCTCTGTCCACTAAACGAATATCTTCTATTCTTTTTTGCAATTGTTCATTTTCATTTTTAAGACCCCGCATTCTGTTATAGGATGCAGTCATAAGCTTCAGCGCACTCCAGAACACCTGCCGATTAACCGGTTTGGATATTACAAATACTCCATAATTTTCAACCTTATCAGATATTTCATCTTCCAATTCACTTTTAACAATGAGCATAACTTGTATTGCGCCCCTGCTGACTACATTGATTGCAAAATTCGCTCCAAATTCATCCGTTAAAGGGGCATTAATAATACACAAATCAATGTCTCTGTCTATTAAAATACGTTTTGCTTCATTGGCTGTTTTGGTACATATAATTTCTTTGTAAGCATTGAATTTTAAAAGTTCTTCTAATGAAGAACTGACTTTCTCAGAACTCGATACAATTAAAACGCGCTCCATACCACCACCGACTTTATCATTATTTAAATTTAAAGTATATGAAAATACATTTGCTTTTCTATATTCTCTTTATCTGAACTTTGAATATATTGGTTCCATTCTCTAAGTTTTATTTCAAAATATTTCTCAAGCATTTCTTCGCCCAAAATGTTCTTAACAAATATGCTTCTGGATGCAATATCTAATGCTTCTTTCAAATTCTGAGGAAGAATTTTTAAATGTTTTAATTCATGGCCTGTGGTGATATATAAATTAGAATTAACTGGCATTGGAAGCTCTAATCCTTTTTCTATTCCATCAAGTCCTGCATGTAATATTAAAGCAAAAGTAATATAGGGATTACATGTCGGATCTGGTGAGCGAAGTTCCATCCTGCTGTATTCTCCTTTTTCAGCAGGAATCCTTATAAGCTGCGAACGATTTTGCTGCGACCATGAGACATATTTAGGCGCTTTAAAAGCTCCAAAACGAGCATAAGAATTTGTTGTTGGATTAGCAAATGCAGTAATCTCTAAAATTTTATCTAAAACCCCTGCAATAAAACTTTTCGCATCAGGTAAATGATTGTTACCCTCTCTAAAAATATTAAATCCATTTTTTGAAAGAGATAAATTGATGTGCAAACCACTGCCACTCTCATGAGCAATAGGTTTTGGCATAAAGGATGCAAAAAGCCCGTTTCTTGATGCAATGGCTTTAACAACCGATTTAAATGTAATCAAATTATCTGCAGCGGCTATAGCATCACTGTATTTAAAATCAATTTCATTTTGTCCAGGTCCTTGTTCGTGGTGGGAACTTTCCGGCTGTATTCCCATTTGCTCAAGGGAGAGACATATTTCTCTTCGAACATTTTCACCTTTATCCAAAGGAGCAATATCTAGATATCCTCCTGCATCATAAGGAATATCTGTCGGTTTTCCCTTTTCATCTGTCTCAAAAAGATAGAATTCACATTCGGAACCTATCTTACATACATAGCCCATTTTTTCTGCCCGTTCTACAGCTTTTTTAAGAATGTTTCTTGTATCCCCTTCAAAGGGTCTTTTATCAGGATGTTTTATATCACAGAAAAATCGTATAACTCTTCCCTGTTGGGGCCGCCAAGGTAATATACTTAAAGTGGATGGATCTGGATATAAAAACAAATCTGACTGTTCAACATTCATGAACCCTAATATAGAAGATGCATCAAATGAAATACCATTTTCAAATGCTCTTTCAAGTTCATCCGGCATAATAGAAATGTTTTTTTGAGTTCCTAAAATATCACAAAATGCCAGGCGAATGAACTTTACATCATTTTCTTTTACAAATTGTAAAACCTCTTTCATTGTATAGGTCATGCCCCAAAACCTCCTTTAATTATAGGTATACATCTGCTTATAGGGGTTTTTCGTATCTGGAATCAGGCAAAAGAAATTAGCGTCCAAAATGATTTCTTTATTTCCGCCAAATTCTTGGCAAAATTCCTCTATATATTCTTTGATTTCTTCCATATCTTCTGCCGTTGCTTCCCTTGCGATAACCTGTTTAGGCAAATCCTCCGGAAGTTGATTCGTTCTTAAATAGATTTTGCCACCATGCATACCGGTTCCACAAAAATTTCCCACTGAGGGGGTCTCCTCACTATTTAATCCTAATACAACGATAATACCTCCTGCAAGATATTCTCCAAGAAAACTTCCTACACTGCCGCCAATTACAATAACAGGTTTTTTGTCTTTATATTGTTTCATATGAATACCCGTTCTATAACCTGCATTATCTCTTATGAAAATTTTCCCTCCCCGCATTGCATATCCACAAGCATCTCCACTATTGCCATGAACATAAATTGTTCCATCGTTCATAGTATCTCCGGTTTCATCTTGAGCATTTCCATAGACTCTAATAATGCATCCATCTAAATATGCGCCAAGAGCATTCCCCGGAACACCATTAATGGTGATATTCTTTCCTTTTTGTCCGCTTCCTATATATCTTTGACCGTTACATTCATGGATAACAATATTTTGATCAAGGGAATTTTTTATTTGCTCATTTAATTCTTTAAAATGCAGATCTTTTGCATTAATAACCATGGACCGCACCTCCCAGCTTTTTCTTGCGCTCAATTTTTGAGAAAGCCATTAAACTAGGTTTGCTGCAAATTAATTCAAAGTCAATATCACTAAGAGGAGTTCTTTCTCTTATCAAGCTGGTATATATTCCCGCTTTTTCAATATTACCAACAATAATATACCCTTTTAACAATCCGTCTTTTACAAATAGCTTTTTGTACTGACCAAATTCGTTTTGAGTATAAACTTCTCCGTCGTAATTTCCGGCAGTTACCATATGAAGTCCAAAAAAACCTATGGAATTCATAGGAATTGCTTTGTCATATGTTTTTTCTCCACCAGCCATATTGATTCCTGCACATTCTCCCATCATATAGGCATTGGGTAATAAAGCTAAAACTCTATTTTGATTTGTCGTAATGTCATAGGATTCACAGCAGTCTCCAGCTGCATAGATATCGAATAAAGAAGTTTGGCAAAATTCATCCACAACAATGCCGCGATTTACCTTTCCATTAATTTCTTTTATTAGATCGACATTAGGGCGAACACCTACTGCAAGAACTAAAACATCAAAATCTATTTCTTCTCCGTTGGATAATAAGGCTTTATTGTTCAAAAATTTTGTAACACTGGTATTTAGAATAAAATTAATATTTTCTTTTTCTAAATGTGATTGAACAACGTTTGCCCCTTCTTGATCGAGAATGCTAGAAAGAATTCTGTCGGCCAAATCCACCACAGTAATATTGTTCACTCTCTTTCTAATGCCTTCAGCGCATTTTAAACCAATTAGTCCTGCACCAATGATTAACACTTTACTATCGGGAGAAAGAGCTTTCTCTAAATTTTTTGCATCATCTAAAGACATAAAGGTAAATTTTTGTTTGACATTTTCTAACCCTTCCATAGGTGGGATAAAAGGTTCTGAACCTGTGGCTATAAGCAATTTATCATAGTTTATATGGGTATTGTCATCAAGTTCAACTACTTTACTCGCATGATGAATCTTCACTGCTTTCTTGCCAAGAATTGTTTTACAGTTCATTGCTTTATAAAAATTATCTTTTCGGTATTTCATTCTTTCTTCATCTGTTTTTCCATATAATAAATAAGATATTAGAGGCCTTGAATATACATGATAAGATTCCTTGCTGATTACGATTATTTCTCCAGCCGAATCAATTTTTCTGATTCCTTCAATGGCACCCACAGCCGCTGTTGAATTACCTATTATGACGTATTTCATTTTCTCACCTCTCTTCAAAAACAATCGCACTATTTGGGCAGCCTACCACACAATGGGGACTTCCTTTAATATTAGTGGTACATAATTCGCATTTTTGTATAACCCCATGTTCACCAGGACTGATGGCTCCATAAGGACAACATAAGATACAGGTATAACACCCAATACATTTATTGGTATCCGCAGTGATCACTCCATCATTGATTGAGAGTGCTCCGGTTATACACCCTTTTACACATAACGGGTCGTCACAATGTCTGCAGGATACTGCAAAGTTTATATTATCACCTTCTTCTAATTGAATTCTTGGATGAATGATCACGTTTTTAAGAGCCTTTGCCATATCTTTTTCATTAGAATTGGCAAATGCACAGTAGTATTCACATAAATGGCATCCTAAACACCATTCTTCGTTAACATATACTCTTTTCACCAAAATCCCCCTATTCTCCTGCATGTTTAATACCTAGTATTTGAAGTTCTTTCTCGTTAAGTCCTACACCTCTTAACATCAGTCGATTGCCTTTTAAACTTTCTATTGAATTAATACCCATACCGCCCATCATTTCTTTAATTTCATGATTCCATGCCCTAACAAGGTTGACAAGTCTTTTGTAACCCACATTGGGATTAAGACGTTTTACTAATTCTGGCCTTTGGGTTGCAATACCCCAATTACATTTTCCAGTGTGACAGCTCCTACATAAATGACATCCCAGAGCAATTAAGGCAGCAGTTCCGATATAAACAGCATCAGCTCCTAGAGCAACTGCTTTTATAATATCTCCACTGTTTCTAATACTTCCGCCTATTACAATTGAAACATTATCTCTTATGCCTTCATCTCTAAGTCTTTGATCTACACTTGCCAGTGCAAGTTCAATAGGAATTCCTACATTGTCTCTGATTCTTGTGGGCGCAGCTCCCGTACCTCCACGAAAACCGTCAATAGCAATGATATCTGCACCACTTCTTGCAATACCACTGGCTATTGCAGCAACATTATGAACGGCTGCTATTTTAACGATTACTGGCTTTTTATAATCAGTAGCTTCTTTTAGCGAATATACCAGTTGTCTTAAGTCTTCTATAGAATAAATATCGTGATGAGGAGCCGGAGAAATAGCATCAGAGCCCTTAGGAACCATTCTGGTCTTAGAAATATCCCCTACTATTTTTGCTCCTGGTAAATGTCCTCCTATGCCTGGTTTTGCTCCCTGCCCCATTTTAATTTCAATCGCAGCTCCTGCTTCAAGATAATCTTTATGAACTCCAAATCTGCCTGAAGCTACCTGTACAATCGTATTGCTGCCATATTGGTAAAAATCTTTATGAAGTCCACCTTCTCCTGTGTTATATAAAATGCCTACTTCTTTTGCAGCCCTTGCCAAACTTTCATGGGCATTATAGCTAATGGAACCATAACTCATGGCAGAAAACATAATTGGCATAGCCAATTCAATACCTGCAGATAAATTGTTAATGAGGTTTCCATCTTTATCTCGTTCTATTTTCTTAGGCTTACTGCCTAAAAATACTTTGGTTTCCATAGGTTCACGAAGAGGGTCAATGGATGGGTTTGTAACCTGAGATGCGTTTATAAGAATTTTATCAAAGTAAACAGGATAATCTTTAGGATTTCCCATACTGGATAAGAGTACACCACCACTTTCCGACTGCTTATAGATTTCTGTAATCGCTCTGTTACTCCAATTGGCATTTTCTTTAAAGGTATGATCACTTTTTACGATTTTAAGAGCTCTTGTAGGGCAAAGGGATACACATCTGTGACAATTGACACATAAAGCATCATCACTGCACATGATTTTTCTCTCTTCATCGTAGGTATGCACTTCATTGGCACACTGTCGTTCACAAACTCTACAATTTATACATTTATCCATATTGCGTATAACTTCGTATTCCGGATATAAAAAATTGATCCCCATTACTTTGCACCTCCATTCAACGTAACAATAACTGCTTCTCCACCTTGCGGCGACCAAACTTTATCTAAATTTTGCTCTATCACTCGAATTGCACATTCTTCACTGGCGATATACACCATATCATCTTTTTCTCCAACAACCATAGAACGAAGTTTTAATCTGTCATTTAAAGCCATCATTCCACCATCGAAACCAACTAATATGGAAAATGGTCCTGTTATCAGCAAAGAAGGAAAAGCGTTTCGTAAATACGTATGCTTTTCTTTTTCTTCTTTTGGCATCCTGTCAATAACCTGCCAGAATGGAGCTGCAACAACACTGGATATTTCCTCTAAATTTAGTCCAATTCTGCGGTTAAGATAATCAATAATATAAGTAATGGCTTCCGTATCCGTTTGTAAAGTGCACTTATAACCATACATTTCAATTGTTCTTCTGTTGGCATCATAAGAAGATATCTCGCCATTGTGTACGACTGAGTAATCTAATAATGCAAAAGGATGGGCACCACCCCACCATCCTGGGGTATTGGTTGGATATCTTCCATGGGCAGTCCAACAATAGCCCTCATACTCTGAAAGTCTGTAGAATTCTCCAACATCTTCTGGATATCCTACCGCTTTAAAAACACCCATATTTTTGCCACTAGAAAATACATACGCTCCATCAATCTTCGTATTTATTTTCATAACACATCTGGCTACAAATTCTTTCTCATCCAACTGACTATCACTTAACTTCGTTGAAAGAGGCGTCACAAAATACCGCCAAATCAACGGCACGTCTGTAATACCTTGAGTCTTCCTTGTTGGTATTTTAGAAAGATTAATTATATCAAAATGACGTTCTAAAAATTCTTCACATTCTCTTTTCGAGATATTTCCATCGTAAAATATATGAAAAGCATAGTAGTCTTTGTACTCGGGGTAGATTCCATAAGCCGCAAATCCTCCTCCTAAGCCATTTGAACGGTCATGCATTGTCGCAATTGACTTTATGATAGCTTCTCCGCTAATTCTTTTGCCCGACTTTGAAAAAATTCCCGATATAGCACAACCGGATGGTATTCTTATTTCTCCTTCTCTCAGCATAATCCCGCCTCCATAAAATCTCTAGTTTCAATATAAAAAATGGCGTTCACCAAATAACAAAGACACCATTGCCTTCGCTGTTATTTGGTGAACGCCATTGTTCACTGTAGTAATATAATATAGTAAAAGTATAATAATGTCAATAATTAATTGAAGGATTTAAAATGATAATATTCATATAGTAAATAAAATACTCATTAAAAACCCTGTATTACTCATATTTTAAGCCTTGAATTGCAAGTCCATATATTTTTCTTGCAAATTTTATAAAAATCTATTTACAAAAAGAATTTTTAATGCTATACTATGTTCATACAGCAAAGGCGCTATAGGTTGAAAAACCTATGGCGCCTTATTTTTTTGAAAGGAATGGTTGAATATGAAAAAAACAATAATACCTGAGGGTTATAAACCTCTACTTAACCTTTATGAAACTCAAACAGCTATAGGAATGCTAAAAAGAATTTTTGAAGATGAGCTCAAAACAGCATTAAATCTAAAAAGAGTTTCTGCTCCTCTATTTGTTGATCCTAATACAGGATTAAATGACAACTTAAACGGTGTAGAACGTCCAGTGAGCTTTGATATATTAGAAACTAAAACTGAGGCACAAATTGTTCACTCTCTTGCAAAATGGAAGAGAATGGCTCTTCACAAATATGGTTTTCAGCCTGGAGAAGGTCTTTATACGGATATGAATGCAATCCGAAGAGATGAAGAAATGGATAACCTGCATTCTATTTATGTAGATCAGTGGGACTGGGAAAAAGTTATAACCAGAGAAGACCGTAATACAGATTACTTAAAAGAAACGGTTAAGCTTATTGTCAATGCTGTTTGCAATACCCTGGATGAACTAAAGAAAAAGTTTCCTCAAATTCCAGTTGAACTCTCTCGTGATGTAAGTTTTGTTAGTACTCAGGAGCTTGAAGATATGTATCCTGAATTATCTCCTAAAGAAAGAGAAAATGCTTATTTAAAGGAACATAAGACGGCATTTATTATGCAAATAGGAGATTTATTAAAATCAGGTCAAAAACATGATGGCCGTTCACCGGACTACGATGACTGGAAACTCAATGGAGATATAGTATTCTGGAATGACGTACTTGGCAGAGCTTTTGAAGTCTCTTCCATGGGAATTCGTGTAGATAAAAAAGCTCTTGATGAGCAATTAACCAAAGCAGGTTGGGATGAAAAAAGAAATCTTCCATTCCATAAAATGCTTTTAAATGGAGAATTACCTCTTACAATGGGCGGAGGAATCGGCCAGTCCAGACTCTGCATGTTACTTCTTGCCAAGGCACATATTGGCGAAGTACAGGTATCTATTTGGAATGACGAAACCATTACATCATGTAAAGAAGCAGGAATAGAACTTCTATAAGGAGGAATGATTATGGATATCCCGAATTTATTTGGTAGTATGGTTTTCAATGATAAGGTAATGAAGCAAAGGTTGCCTAAAGATGTGTATAAAGCTCTAAAAAGAACCATTGCAGAACAAAAGCATTTGAATTTAGATGTAGCAAATGTTGTAGCCAGTGCCATGAAAGAATGGGCAATTGAGAAAGGCGCCACACATTTTACCCATTGGTTCCAGCCAATGACAGGCGTTACAGCAGAAAAACATGATAGTTTTATTTCTCCTACTGCTGATGATCATATCATCATGGAGTTTTCAGGTAAAGAACTTGTACGGGGAGAACCTGATGCTTCAAGTTTTCCAAGCGGCGGAATTCGTTCAACCT
>JAAYMW010000062.1 GCA_012521175.1 Candidatus Epulonipiscium sp. | reverse complement strand
TGTCCTTTTTAAATTTTCTCATAGCTTCTAAGTTGATTAAAGTTATAAATGATGTATAATGATTATAGATTTAATCAGAATAGGGTGGAAAAATGAAAAAAATATTCATACGTTTGACAAAAAGCATTATCAATTTGTGTATTCTTGTATTTATTATCTTTTCTTGTGTCTTTATAGGGAATTTAGCTTTTAATTATGCTTATGATATTGCTCATAAGCCTTCTCCAGAATCCAGAAGCATTAAAGAAGTAGAGATAACTGTCGAAAGAGGGGCAACCACTAAAGAAATTGCAAAAATCCTGGAAGAAAAAGGATTGATTAAGAATGCCTTATGGTTTGAATTGAAAAGCAGATACTATAAATATGATGGTAAGTTCAAAGAAGGAAAATTTGTATTATCAACCAGCATGGACGAAGAAGAAATTATGGAAATCTTGACTTCTGAAGGAAGCAAGGTTGATGGAATAAGGTTTACGATCCCTGAAGGATATACCATTGAGAAAATCGCTCAAAGACTGGAAGACGAAAACATTGTCAAGAAAGAAGAATTTATGAAGGCACTTAATGAAACCCATTATGATTATGACTTTTTATCTATGATTCCTGAACGCAATAATCCTTTAGAAGGATATCTTTTCCCAGATACTTATGAGGTTAGAAAAGATGGAGAAGCAACGGAAATAATTAGTAAAATGCTTAAAAGATTTGACGAAATCGTAAAACCGGAGTATTATGATAGAGCTAAAGAATTAGGCTATACTATGGATCAAATTATAACGATTGCTTCCATTATTGAGCAGGAAGCAAAGTTAGATGAAGAACGTCCTAAAATTGCAGGTGTAATTTATAATCGACTTGACAGTAATATGAATTTGCAGATGTGTTCTACGGTAATGTATGCTCTTGGCAAAAGAAAAGACCGTCTTCTTTACACAGATTTAGAAGTTGATTCACCATATAATACCTATTTATACAATGGGCTTCCTATAGGACCAATATGCAATCCAGGGGAAGCATCGATTAAAGCAGCGCTTTATCCAGAGGAGCATGATTACTATTATTTTGTATTAAAAGATGAAGAAACCGGTGAACATGAGTTTACAAAAACTGGAGAAGAACATGATAGAGCAAAACAAAAATACAATCAAAAATTTTAGGTAAAACTGTTAAGGCGAAAGAAAATTCTTTCGTCTTTAATGATTAGATTACAACAAAGGTGGAAGAACATGAGTGAGATAAATTATGATTATATCAATACTTTTATTAGAGAAATGATTCCTAAAAAAGAAGGAATTTTAGGAGACATAGAAAGAGAAGCAACCATATCTGATTTGCCTATTATTCAAAAGGAAGTGGCAAGTCTTATTTCTGTGCTTTTATCCATCAAAAAACCGGAAAGAATATTGGAAATAGGTACGGCAGTTGGTTATTCCTCTATTTTAATGAGTAATTACTTGCAGCCACAAGGAGAAATTATCACAATAGAAAGATATGACATTATGCAAAGAGCTGCAAAAGAAAACTTTAAAAAATCAGGACTGGAAAATGTCATAACGATAATTGAAAAAGATGCTGAAGAAGTATTGCCTTCTTTAGAAGGTACTTTTGATGTAATTTTTATGGATGCAGCTAAAGGGCAATACAATACATTTTTACCCCACTGCATCAGATTATTAAATGACGACGGCCTTCTTATAGCAGATAATGTGCTTCATAAAGGTATGATTGCCAAGTCAAGATATGATGTTCCAAGAAGACAACGTACTATTCATAAAAGAATGCGTAATTTTCTATGGGAGATCATGCATCATCCTCAGCTAAACTCCTGTATACTTCCGATGGGAGATGGAGTAGCGCTTTGTCATAAAAAAATCAGAAAGGAAGAACAAAATGATTGATATACAAAAAAAGCCTGAATTGCTTGCTCCTGCCGGGAGTTTAGATGTATTAAAAACAGCTATCTCCTATGGAGCCGATGCGGTTTATATCGGAGGAGGTCACTATGGTCTTAGGGCAAAGGCAAAAAATTTTACCATGGAAGAAATGGAAGAAGGTATAAAATATGCCCATGCCCATAATGTCAATGTATATGTTACTTCTAATATCATTGCTCATAATCAGGATTTAATCGGTGCAGAGAAGTATTTTAAAGAATTAGAAGCCATTGGTGCAGATGCATTGATTATAGCAGACCCTGGAATTTTATATATAGCAAAACAAGCAGTCCCCAATATGCCCATCCATCTCAGTACTCAAGCGAACAATACTAATTATTTGAGTGCACTGTTTTGGCATAAACAAGGGGTAGAAAGAATCGTTGTAGCGAGGGAACTGTCCTTAGAAGAGATTGCTGAGATTAGAAGAAAAACCCCTTTAACTCTAACTCTGGAAGCATTTGTTCATGGTGCAATGTGTATTTCATACTCTGGTCGCTGCCTACTAAGTAACTATATGACAGGAAGAGATGCTAATAAGGGAGACTGCGCTCAATCCTGCAGATGGAGATACCATTTAGTAGAGGAAACAAGACCGGGGCAATACATGCCTATAGAAGAAACTGAAAGAGGAACATATATCTATAATTCTAAAGATTTATGTATGATAGACCATATTCCGGAATTGATAAAAGCAGGAATAGACAGCTTTAAAATTGAAGGCAGAATGAAAACTTCTTTTTATGTAGGTTCTGTTGTTAAAGTTTATAGAGAAGCAATAGATGATTATTTTACTGATCCAGATTTATACGAATCTAAAAAAGAATATTATTTGGAAGAAGTCACTAAATTCAGTCATAGAGATTATACAAAAGGTTTTTATTTCAATAAGCCTTCGGGGACGGAACAGATTTATACCCATAATACTTATCTGAGAGGCTATAGTTTTGCTGGAACTGTTTTAGATTATGATCCTGAAACTCAGATGGCTTTAATCGAACAGAGAACGAAATTCTCAGTAGGAGATGAGATAGAATTTATTCCTTATAAAGAATCTTCATTCAAACAAAAGATAGAAGCGCTATGGGACGAAGAAGGCAATCCTATAGATTCTGCTCCTCATCCTAAACAAATTGTTCGTTTAAAGGTTTCCCGTCCGGTTGAAAAGAATATTCTTGTAAGAAAAAATGATTTAGAAGAAAACAATCAAAATAATATATAAGACACGCACATCTTTGCAAAAGGATTCATACAATAGAAAAGAACCTTTTGTGGAGGTGTGTTTTTTTGTTTTTGGGAATTTTACAGTTCATATGTGCATTTTCATATTTTACAGGGAACTCATCATTTCCACAGCCTCTTACTCAGGAAGAAGAAAGATACTATTTAGACCAATACAAAAAAGGAGATAATACTGCAAAAAATATTTTAATAGAAAGGAACTTAAGATTGGTCGCCCATATAGTAAAAAAATACACTACGATCAATAAAGAAGTTGATGATCTTATTTCTATTGGAACAATTGGTTTAATCAAAGCGATATCATCCTACGATTTAGATAAAGGTACGAGGTTGGCAACCTATGCAGCAAGATGTATTGAAAACGAAATCTTAATGAGTATTCGTTCATCTAAAAAACAAAGAAATGAAGTTTCCCTACAGGCGCCCATAGGAACTGATAAAGAAGGCAATGAAATAGCATTAATAGATATTTTATGCAATGATACAGAGTCCATTTTAGATCAAGTGGATTTCAAAATTCGTCTAAAGAAGCTATATCAAAAAATGAAAACAGCCCTCAAAAGAAGAGAAAAAGATGTCTTAGAAATGCGATATGGATTAGAAAGCGGAAACGAAAAAACTCAAAGAGAAATTGCAGATATGTTAGGTATTTCAAGATCTTATGTATCCAGAATAGAAAAGAAAGCCATTAAAAAATTAAGTGAAGAACTTCTTGAATAAAAATGCTGATGATTCATCAGCATTTTTATATTGAAAACAACCAAATGTAATATTGTAGAAAATTCCATAAAACTTGTATAAAATTGCTAAAAGATATTTACATAAATTTGTTATATTGCTATAATGAGAATGTTGAATGAATATACTGAGACTTCAAAGTGGGGATAAAAATGAAAAAGGCCGAAAAGAAAAAATTGGGAGATTTACTTGTTCAGGCAGATATGATTACCAAGGATCAGCTTAAAGAAGCCCTGCAAGAACAAGTAAAAACAGGTAAAAAACTAGGAGAAATCCTTGTTGAAAAAGGTTGGGTAACTGAACAAAATATCATAGAAGTTTTGGAATTTCAGTTAGGAATTCCTCAGGTGGATTTATCCAAATATGTTATTGATTCTAAGGCAGCAGGGATGATTAATGAAAATTTAGCGAAAAGGCATATGTTGATTCCAATTAAAATAGAAAATAATCGCTTGGTCGTAGCAATGTCGGATCCTTTAAATGTGTTCGCCTTAGATGATGTACGCATAACAACGAAAATGGAAGTTATCCCTGTTATTGCAAGTCTTTCAGATGTTAAGTCTGCCATTGACAGAATGTATGGTGCAAGTAAAGTAGCCAGTATAGCAGCAGAGTTTCAAAAACAAATGCAAGAAAAAATGAAAAAACAGGCAACTTATGACAGTGATTCTCAAAGTGAAGAAGAAGTTTTAAATTCCCCGGCAGTTCAATTGGTAAATAATATTATTGAACAGGCAATCAGAAGAAATGCCAGTGATATACATATAGAGCCTTTCGAAACATATGTCCGAGTACGATTAAGAATTGATGGACAACTTCAAGAACTTCTCAGGACCGATTTAACCACTTTGAATGCAATGGTCACCAGAATAAAAATTTTAGGGAAAATGAATATCGCAGAAAAAAGACTTCCACAAGACGGAAGAATAGGGGTAACGCTAGAGAACAATCAGTTGGATCTTCGGGTTAATGTTCTTCCGACGATTTATGGCGAGAAAGTTGTCATACGTTTAATTTATAGAACTGGGATGCAGCTTACAAAAGAACAATTAGGATTTTATACAGAGGATTTGGACAAGTTCATCAGGCTTTTGAAAAATCCCCATGGAATAATATTGGTTACAGGTCCTACAGGAAGCGGTAAATCAACTACATTAGCAGCAGCCTTGAGAGAATTAAATCGACCAAATGTGAATATAATTACAGTAGAAGACCCTGTAGAAAATATGATAGATGGTATCAATCAAGTTCATGTAAACGTAAAAGCCGGACTTACCTTTGCAAATGCTCTTAGAGCTATACTGCGTCAAGACCCGGATATTGTTATGATTGGAGAAATGAGAGATAGTGAAACCTGCAGCATTGCAGTTAGAGCAGCGATCACGGGGCACCTTGTATTAAGTACGCTTCATACAAATGATGCCCCTAGTTCTATCACACGTATGATTGATATGGGAATAGAACCTTTTATGGTGGCAACTGCTGTTCAAGGCATTATCGCCCAAAGACTTGTTAGAAAAATCTGCAGCAATTGCAGTACGCCCGTTTCGTTGACAGAAGAAGAAGCCGAAATTTTAAAAGTTCCAATAGAAACTGTAGTTTATAAAGGTAAAGGCTGTCAAGTATGCAACAATACCGGATATAAAGGAAGAATGGCAGTTCATGAAGTGATGACTTTAAATGCAGGAATAAGGGAAATGATTGCTAAAGGTGCCAATGCAAATGAAATCAAAGAAGCTGCAATCCAAAATGGAATGAATACACTTTGGATCAATACAAGAAGGAATGTGCTGGAAGGAAAAACAACTGTAGAAGAATTATTAAGAGTGGCTTATGGTCAGGAGTAGGAGGTTAACATGGACATTGATACATTATTGTCTTTTGCATCACAAGCCAAGGCATCAGATATACATATTACCGTAGGGATACCGCCGGTCTTTAGAATGAATGGCAAACTCAAATCAGTGGACATGCCCAAACTAACCCCTCAAGATACTGAGGATATAGTAATGCAGTTATTAAAGGATGAAAACAAAAAAGAAGCTTTCTTAAGAGACGGAGAAGTGGATTTTTCTTATGGGGTACCTTCCATTGGACGCTTCAGGGTCAATGTATACAGGCAAAGGGGAACCTGTGCTGCTGCCTTAAGAGCGGTGTCAATTAAAGTCCCTAGTTTGGAAGAACTGGGTATGCCCTCTGTAATAAGCGAATTAACGAGAAATACAAGGGGGCTGGTTCTTGTAACGGGTCCTACAGGCAGTGGGAAATCCACGACCCTTGCAGCAATGATCGATCAGATTAATCGTGAAAGAGCTTGTCATATCCTTACCTTAGAAGACCCCATAGAATATCTTCACAAACATAATAAAAGTATTGTAAATCAAAGAGAAATCGGACCGGATACTAAATCCTACGGAGCTGCTCTTAGAGCAGCACTTCGTGAAGATCCTGACGTTATACTGGTTGGAGAAATGCGGGATTTAGAAACCATATCTATTGCCATTACAGCTGCTGAAACAGGACATTTTGTTTTATCCACCCTTCATACCATAGGAGCAGCACAAACCGTGGACAGAATTATCGACGTGTTTCCACCCCATCAGCAGGAGCAAATTAGGATTCAACTCTCCAATGTTTTAAAAGGTGTTATTTCACAGCAGCTTTTAAAATTAAAAGATGGCAATGGAAGAATCGCAGCCACGGAAATCATGGTGACGACTTCAGCGATATCGAATCTCATCCGTGAAGGCAAAAGCCACCAAATCCATTCGATGATTCAGACAGGAAGTAAACATGGAATGCATACTATGGATATGAGTCTGGCCAGTCTTTATAAACGAGGAATGATTGATATCCAAGATGCCATAAGTTATGCTCAGGATCAAGAAAGCATCAAAAGGCTTTTAGGAATGCCGTAAAGGGGGGGTTGATGTGCCTGTTTATGCATATAAAGCCAAGGATATAAAAGGTTCAGTGGTTAAAGGAGAATTAGAATTTGATTCTAAAGAAGAGCTAATCAATCATTTGTTGTCCAGAGATTTATTTCCAATGGACATTAAGGCGAAAAATACTTGGAATACAGATTTAAATCAGCTGCCTCTATTCAAGCCAAAAGTTAAAACACAGGATATAGCTGTCTTTTGCAGACAATTTGCCGTGATGCTTGAATCGGGGATTTCCATTGGAGGCACCCTGGATATCTTAAGAAAGCAAACCAGCAATCCGTCTTTTAGGGAAATCATTCAAAATGTTCATGAAGAAGTACAAAAAGGAAGAGCTCTTTCTGAAGCCATGAGGGAGCATAAAGAATTTCCCCTCATGCTTATTAATATGGTGGAAGCAGGAGAGGTTAGTGGTAATTTAGATTCTTCCATGAATCAAATGGCAATCCATTTTGAAAAGGAAATGAAGCTGCAAAGGCAAATTAAGAAAGCAATGACTTATCCCATCATTGTTATGCTCTTAATGGTTGTGGTTGTTACAGGCATGATTGTTTTTGTGGTTCCGAGATTTGTAGGAATGTTTCAAGATGCTGATGCAGAACTTCCGGGAGTTACTTTAGCACTTATGGCTGTAAGTGATTTTATGCAGGATAAATGGTATATAATTCTGGGAGTTATTATTTTGCTTATTGCTGGATTTAAATACATAAAAAAGTATGATGAGGTAAAGCATTTATTAGATAGTTATGCTTTAAAAATACCCATATTCGGCAATCTCAATAAAAAAATCATTCATGCTAATTTTTCCAGAACCCTATGCAGTTTAATGAAAGCAGGGATTCCTATTATACAAACCATGGAAGTCGTAAAAAAAGTCGTTCAAAATACTATTGCCATGGAAGTGATTGATCATTGTATAGATGAAATAAAACAGGGAGGAAGCCTTGCTAGTGCCATGCAGCAATCAAATTTGTTTCCAGTGATGCTTATCAGCATGGTTCGTATTGGTGAAGAGTCCGGTTCCTTAGATGCCATTATGGATAAAACTGCAGCCTTTTATGAAGACGAAGTGGAAGTAGCCATCGACCAGATGACTACTATGATTTCACCTTTTATCACTCTAATTATGGGTGGAGTAGTTGGCTTTATCATGTTGGCTATCATAATGCCTATGTTCAGTCTGGCGACTCAAATCTAAATCACAGGATATATATTTTTTAAATATATATAAATATCACTTAAAGGAGGTGAAATTAAAGCAGAATCTCATTTTCAATATATATTAAAATAAATTAGAAATGTAGGGGAGGATGTAAAATGTTAAGAAAATTATCTAAGGAAGAAAAAGGTTTTACAATGATTGAATTAATCATCGTTATTGCAATCATTGCAATTATTGGAGCTATTATAGCACCGAATTTTGGAAAAACCACCGCTAAAGCAAGACTTAATGCAGATGTTAACTCAGTAAAAACACTTCAGAAACTAGCAGAAATGTATTTAGCTGAACATGAGCCAACAGCTTTTGATTCACTAGGTGCACAAGAAGTAATAGAAAAATTAATTGAATCTGGAAGTTTAAAAGAAACAGATTTGAAAAAGGATGATGATGATAAATACATTCCTCAATCAGAAAAGTGCAAATGGCAATGGGAAAGTAGGACATTTAAATTGGATGCTTCTGAAGCTGAGGACAGTTTGAAAGAGCTTGTTGAAGCATTACCACCAGATCAGCAAAGCTTAGTAAAGCTTAGTAAATAAATAAAAAATTAAAATTATTAATTCTATTTTTTATCAGGCGCTCCTAGTGATATGAGTGCCTGATAAAAAATCTTTGCTGAGAGGTGTTTTTATTGATATATACAATAATTTTTGGCATCATAGTCGGCAGTTTTTTAAATGTATGCATTTTTCGAATTCCTCTTAAACAATCCATAGCTTTTCCATCATCCCATTGTTTTCACTGTCATCATAAACTTGGAGTGTTAGACTTAATTCCCGTGTTTAGCTTTATATTTTTAAAAGGCAAGTGTAGATATTGCGGAGAGAAGATTAGTATACAATATCCAATGATTGAATTGACCAATGGAGTACTCTATTTACTTTTATTTCTTAAATTTGATTTAAGTTATTCGTTTGTTTTTTATGCTTTATTTTCATCGTTATTGTTAGTAATTGCTATGATTGATTTTAAAACTGGACTTATACCAAATAAACTGATTGTTTTTGGAATACTACTTGGAATGATTTATTTTATGATGGATTGGATTATAAATCGTTCTTTTTTAATGATTAAAGATGGAATATTAGGCTTTTTAGCAGGAGCCTTAATTATATTGATGATTATCCTCTTATCTCGGGGAGGTATGGGTGCCGGAGATATGAAACTCATGGGTGTAATTGGTTTATTTTTAGGATTAAAAGGAGTGATTTTAGCTCTTTTTTTAGGCATTTTAATAGGAGGAATTATAGGAGCATTTCTCTTAATGAGTAAGATAAAGGACAGAAAAGCTGCCATTCCTTTCGGTCCTTTTTTAGCATTAGGAACTTTTATTTCTCTATATTGGGGAAACCAAATCTTTAATTGGTATCTGACTTTATTATAAATGTCCATTGGGGGATTTTATGAACAAATATATTTTAAACAATAAAGGGATCTCTCTTTTAGAAGTATTGATTGTTTTAACCATTATAGGAATTACCGGAGCTATTATTGTGCCCTCTACTGGAATTGTCCAGAGAAACAGGCTCAAAAACATTGCGTCTCAAATTACAATGGATGTCAAAAAAGTCCGTTTTTTTGCTCAAACTCATGAAGATAGTAATGGGTATAAGATTGAATTTAGTGATAAAAAGTATACCCTTCATGGGAAAGGATTAGGCGACACAGAACCTATTACAGATGGTATTGTTAAATTCACACCAATCGCAATAAAATCAGACGGATCAGAACATCCAGTTAAAAAAATATCATTTGATAAAAGAGGGAGAATGTTTATTCCAAAAGGAACTGAAACAGAAGAAAATATCAACCTTAAGGAGATTAAAATAATGTTAGAAACCGATCAATACAAAAAAGAATTGCGTGTAAATCCATTAACTGCTCGTACAGATATTGGAGATACCATAAAAAAGTAGGTGAATAGATGTCAACACTAAAATGGATTTGTAATAATAAAAGAGGATTCACTTTGGTAGAAACTTTGATTGCAATGGCACTTTTTAGCATACTTTCCCTCAGTGTATGGA
>JAAYMW010000061.1 GCA_012521175.1 Candidatus Epulonipiscium sp. | reverse complement strand
TTTAATCCATATATATCAGATTTTGACAAGTATTTATTTGGGCAAGGAACCCATTATAAAATATACGAAAAATTAGGCGCTCATCCCATGAATATTGATGGAGTGGATGGTGTTTTATTTGCAGTATGGGCACCTAATGCAAAAAGAGTTAGTGTTATAGGTAATTTTAACGGATGGGATGGAAGAAGACATCTTATGAGATGTTTAGACAGCAGTGGTATATGGGAATTATTTATTCCTGGAGTTATGGAAGGAGATATTTACAAATATGAAATAAAAACACGAGAAAACTACATATTAGAAAAATCCGATCCTTATGGAAACTATATGGAAGTTAGACCAAATTCCGCTTCTATTGTCTATGATATTAATAAATATCAATGGAATGATACAGAGTGGATGGAGAAACGTCAGAAAACAGATCCATTAAAACAGCCAGTATCCATTTATGAAGTGCATCTTGGATCATGGATGAGGGTTCCGGAAGAAGGAAATAGATATTTAACTTATAGAGAAGCTGCTCACAAGTTGGTCGCATATGTTAAAGAAATGGGATATACTCATATTGAGTTATTACCCATTACTGAGCATCCCTATGATGGTTCCTGGGGATATCAAGTAACAGGATACTATGCACCTACCAGTCGTTTTGGAGCTCCGGAAGATTTTATGTATTTTGTAGACTACTGCCATCAAAATAATATAGGCGTTATACTGGATTGGGTTCCTGCCCATTTTCCAAAAGATTCTTATGGATTAATCAGATTTGACGGAACAGCTCTTTATGAACATGCAGACCCCAGACAAGGGGAGCATCCGGATTGGGGAACATTGATTTTTAATTATGGCCGCATTGAAGTAAAACTATTTCTAATTGCGAATGCTATTTTCTGGTTTGAAAAGTACCATATAGATGGATTGAGAGTAGATGCCGTTGCATCCATGCTTTATTTGGATTATGGAAAAACAGATGGGAATTGGATTCCAAATCAATATGGAGGTCGTGAAAATCTTGAAGCTGTAGAATTTTTTAAACATCTAAACTCCATAGTATATCAGAAATTTCCGGGCATCATGATGATAGCAGAAGAGTCTACTGCTTGGCCTAATGTATCAAGGCCTACCGATATAGGTGGTTTGGGATTTGGACTTAAATGGAATATGGGATGGATGAACGATTTTCTTAGATATATGAAAAAAGATCCTATACATAGAAAGTATCATCATAATGATTTGACTTTTGGACTGATTTATGCCTTTACAGAAAACTTCATTCTAGTTCTTTCCCATGATGAAGTGGTTCATGGCAAAGGTTCAATGATTAATAAAATGCCTGGGGACTATTGGCAGAAGTTTGCAAATTTAAGGGTTGCCTATGGATTTATGTATGGACATCCAGGAAAAAAACTCTTGTTTATGGGAGGGGAAATTGGTCAATTTAGCGAATGGAGCGAAGCAAGGAGCCTTGACTGGCATTTGCTTCAGTTTGAAAAGCATAAGGGAATGCAAGAATATATTAAAGACTTGAATCATTTATACTTAAAAGAAAGTGCTTTTTGGGAATATGATTTTAGTGGAGAGGGCTTTGAATGGATTAATGCTTCTGATGCTGCTTCCAGCATGGTTTCTTTTATAAGAAAAGGAAAGAATCCAAAAGATACTTTGATTTTTATATGTAATTTTACTCCGGTTCCTTATTTCGAGCATCGAATAGGGGTTCCAGCTAAGGGAAAATATAAAGAAATTTTTAATAGCGATCATGTCAAATATGGGGGAAGTAATGTATTAAATGAGCAAATTATTTCTGCTGATCCTAGGGAATGGGATGGAAGAGAATATAGTATTGAGCTGAAAGTTCCGCCTTTAGGAATGACAGTGTTAAAAAGGGTAGAAGAATAAATAATATATATACACCCCCACTTGTAAACAGATAAACAATGGAATCAATATTATAAATTTCAGTTTCTTTGTTTTATGATGAAAGGTTTTCATGCCAAGTAATGCGCCCAAAGGACCAAAGAAAGATAGAGTAAGTAAAGTCTTTTCAGAAGTTCTCCATTGCTTTTTTAACGCTTTTCTTTTATCAATACCGAATGCAGTCCATGATATAGCATTGATTAATAGTAAAATAATTAAGATATAAGTGCTCATTTTACACCTCCAACTTTAGTTTTTTCTATAAATTATGCTTAATTATACAATGTTGTTTTCTTTGTTACAATGTTTAAATCCATAAAAGTTAAAATGACTTACCTGTTTAGGAATATGAGATATCCTAAACAGGTTTTTTATTGTTTGTAAAGTATATATAAAAATTATATAATAAAAAAGAGAGGAGTAATTAACTTGATGGAGAAAAAATGGAGCAATATGATTAAAGAAGAACATAAAGGCATTAATGTTCAGAATGAAGGTTCTCTTCACAGCCAAATCAAGCAGTGGTATGCTCGAAATGATGATAGATTTGAAGTAAAAGTTGGAAGGTACATTATAGACATCGTCAGAGACAACCAATTAATCGAAATTCAGACAAGAAATTTTGGTTCTATACGCAATAAAATTAGAACGCTTCTCATAAATTATCCTGTAAGACTGATTTATCCTATTTGTGAAGAAAAGTGGATTGTAACATTGAACAGGGATGGAGAATTTATGAGCAGGAGAAAATCTCCTAAAAAGGGAAAAGTGCTTGATATTTTTAATGAGTTAATTCATTGTCCGGAAGTGATGAACGATGAGAAATTTTCCTTAGAAATTCTGATGATTAAAGCAGAAGAAATAAGATGCCACGACGGAAAAGGAAGCTGGAGAAGGAAAGGATTAAGCATTTACGATAAAATTTTATTGAATGTCATGCAGTCCGTAGTATATGAATCTAAAGAGGATTTTCTTTCTTTTCTTCCCAATGAACTGCCTCAACCCTTTACAAATAAAGTATTGTCAAAATATCTGGATATAAGTATGTCCCAAGCAACACGAATAACTTATTGTTTAAAAAAAATGGGATTAATAGAAGCAGTCGGGAAAAAAGGGAACACTATTTTGTATGAAATAAAACACCTCTAAATTAATTATTAGAGGTGTTTGCTTTGTCTATAAATGCTTGTGCATTTTCAATGTGCTGAAGGACCATTTCCTTTGCAGGACCACCAATAATATTCCTTTTGTTGACACATTCTTCAAGAGAAATTGCTTGAAAAATATCTTCATCAAAGATCGGCGAAAGTTGTTTATATTCTTCCAATGTTAGCCTTTCTAATGAGGTATTATGATTGATGCAATAAAGTACCAGTTTACCGATAATTTCATGGGCGTCTCTAAAGGGCAGTCCTTTTTTAACGAGATAGTCGGCAGCGTCCGTTGCATTGGTAAAACCTCCGCCGGCTGCATGATACATATTGTCTTTTAATACTTTCATCGTTTCAATCATAGCTGTAAAAATAGGAAGACACATTTTTACCGTATCAATGGCATCAAACACAACTTCCTTATCTTCTTGCATATCTTTATTGTATGCCAGAGGAAGGGATTTCATAGTTGTTAAAAGGCTCATCAAATCCCCGTATACACGCCCAGTTTTTCCACGAACCAATTCTGCAATATCAGGGTTTTTCTTTTGGGGCATGATACTGCTTCCAGTAGAATATGCATCGTCTAATTCAATAAAATGAAATTCGTGGGAACTCCAAAGAATAATTTCTTCAGAAAAACGACTAAGATGCATCATTATAAGAGAAAGAGCATTGAGTAATTCAATACAATAATCCCTGTCTGATACTCCATCCAAACTATTATAAGTCACATCGGAAAATCTTAGTTCTTCTGCAACAGCATATCGATCCAAGGGATAGGTTGTAGCGGCCAGAGCGCCTGAACCAAGAGGCAGAATATTGGTTCTTTTATAGGCATCGTTTAATCGTTCGACATCCCTTTTAAACATTTCGAAATAAGCCATTAAATGATGGGCAAGGGTAATGGGTTGTGCCCTTTGAAGATGAGTATATCCCGGCATAATGGTTTCTAAATGTTCTTTTGCAAGTTTAACTAATACAGATTGTAGTTTTAGAACTAAAGATTGAACCTCTTTAATTTCTTTTTTTACATACATGCGCATATCCAGAGCAACCTGATCATTGCGGCTTCTTCCTGTATGAAGTTTTTTACCTATATCTCCGATTCTTGAAATAAGGATTTTTTCGATATTCATATGAATATCTTCAGCTTCAATATCAAATTCTATTTTACCATCTTCTATATCTTTTAAGATGGCTTTTAATTCTTTTTTTATGGTTTCGGTTTCTTCCATAGAAATGATATTTTGTTTACCCAGCATGGAAACATGGGCAATACTTCCTAAAATGTCCTCTTCGTATAATCGTTGGTCAAAACGAATGGATGAGTTAAAATCATCTACCATAGAATCGGTCGATTTTGAAAATCTTCCACCCCATAATTTCATTTTCTTCCACATCCTTTACTTTGTTTTTCATTAAAGGAACCAACTCATTGAGCATGAGTTGGTTCTAATTATGGAAAGGTTGTTTCTAATTTTGTTGATTTCTTTGTTTCATCATAGCTCTTACTTTAGATGGAAGGCCGTATAGATTAATAAAGCCTTCAGCATCTTTATGGCTATATAAGTCACCTGTTGTAAAACTTGCAATAGATTCGTTATATAGGGAGTATGGTGAGGTCGTACCTGCAGGAATAATATTACCTTTGTATAATTTTAATTTCACTTTTCCTGTTACGGTTTTTTGAGTAGAATCTACAAATGCAGCCAATGCCTCACGAAGAGGAGTAAACCATTCTCCAGCATAAATAAGTTCTGCATATTTTAAAGCAACTTGTTGTTTGTAAGCATAGGTTTGGTGATCTAAACACATATGTTCCAACTCCTCATGGGCAGCATAGAGTATAACGCCTCCGGGAGTTTCATATACTCCTCTGGATTTCATTCCAACTACACGGTTTTCTAATATATCTGATAAACCTATTCCGTTTTTGCCACCGATTTCATTGAGCTTATTCATTAGGTCTACAGGAGAAAGCGCTTCTCCATTTAATGTCACAGGAATACCCTTTTCAAATTCTAATTCTATATAGGTTGGTTCATCAGGAGCTTGTTCCGGTGAAACACCTAATTTAAGCAGTTTATTATAATCAGGTTCTTTCCCTGGATCTTCTAAATCCAAGCCCTCATGGCTTAAGTGCCACATATTTCTGTCGCGGCTGTAGCTTTCTTCCCTTGTCATTGGAACTTCCAATCCTCTTTTTTCAAGATATTCTATTTCGTCTTCACGGGACTCGATATCCCAAATTCTCCAGGGAGCTATAATTTTAAGCTGAGGAGCCAATGCTTTAATGGCAAGTTCAAAACGCACCTGGTCGTTGCCTTTACCGGTACAGCCATGACAAATGGCTTCCGCATCTTCTTTAAGGGCAATCTCTACAAATTTCTTTGCAATAAGAGGT
>JAAYMW010000060.1 GCA_012521175.1 Candidatus Epulonipiscium sp. | reverse complement strand
TTAGAACAGGCAGGGCTGATTACATTAAATAAAAATATCGATCCTTCCAAGGCATCTGAAAAAGATATAGAATCCAATCCCAAAAATCTTAAAATCACACCGGTTGAAGCAGCACAGCTGCCAAGAACTTTAGACAGTGTGGATCTTGCAGCCATCAATGGAAACTATGCAATTTCCGCAGGAATTGATTTATCTACAGCCATTGTCATGGAAGAACTGCAGGAAGATTATAAAAACCTCATTGCTGTAAGAACAGAAGACATCAATGAACAGTTTGTAAAAGACATAAAAGAAGTCGTTGAATCAGAAGCATTCAGGGCAGTGATTGAAAATCCAAACGATATGTTTAAGGATTTCCAGAAACCAGCTTGGTTTTTAAAGTAGGGAGGAAATTATATGATTCAATTTAAGGATGTCAGTGTGACTTATGAGGGGGATGAAGGCAAAGTCGAAGCGGTTCAAAAGCTTTCACTTCACATCCATAAAGGAGAAATCTTTGGCATTGTGGGTGCCAGTGGAGCAGGGAAAAGCACCCTGCTTCGCACCATTAATCTTTTAGAAAGACCAACAGAGGGAAGAATTTATATCAACAACCAGGACATTACCGATTTAAAAGGAGAAGAGCTAAGACTCTTAAGGCAAAAAATCGGGATGATTTTTCAACATTTTAATCTGATACAACGAAAAACGGTTTTTGACAATATAGCTTTTCCGATGGTAGCAGCAGGGACGTCTAAGGAGGAAATTAAAAAAAGAGTAACCAAACTGCTTCATCTGGTTGGACTTTCAGATAAAAGTAATGCTTTTCCTGCTCAGCTAAGCGGTGGACAGAAGCAAAGAGTGGGCATTGCAAGAGCACTTGCCAACGAAACGGAAATTCTTCTTTGTGACGAGCCTACCTCTGCCCTTGATCTAGAAACGACAAAATCTATTTTAAATTTATTAAAAGAAATCAATCAAAAATTAGGCATAACGATTGTCATCATTACCCATGAGATGGATGTGGTTAAAAGCATCTGCGACAGAGTGGCGGTAATGAATGAGGGGTATTTATTAGAAGCAGGGGATGTGTATGACGTATTTGTGAATCCCAAAGATGCCTTTACAAAACAGCTGATTGAACATACTTTCCATTTGGAATTTCCACCACAGATATTTAATGATTTTAAAGGCAGGGTATTAAAAATCGTTTATAAAGGGAAGGCGGCGACAGAGCCTTTACTGTCGGAAGTCTCAAAACGTTATAATATCAAACTGAATATTGTTCATGGAAAAATCGAGTATATCGGGGACCGCCCTGTAGGGATACTGGTTGTTGAGTTAGAAGGAGACGAAGGGGAAGTCCAATTGGCGGTAGATTATATCAATGAAAGAACGGCATTGACGGAGGAGGTGCTTTATGCAAACTGAACTTATTTTTGATTTATTAAAATCCCTGGGAGAAACCTTTCAAATGGTAGGAATAGCACTGATATTATCCATAGTTTTGGGTATTCCTTTAGGATTATTTTTGTATCTTACGTCCAGTGGCTTATTTTTTAAAAATAAAATTTTAAACTTTATCGG
>JAAYMW010000003.1 GCA_012521175.1 Candidatus Epulonipiscium sp. | reverse complement strand
ACTTATTAAGCACAGCAATATGTTCTTCGACAAATGCATTTGTGTCTGCACCTGGTGCAAATAATGTCTGAGCTTGTTCATTATGTATGGTTGCTGGTTCGCTTTCTAAAGAAGTATCCCAAGCAAGTACTCCTGTTTTACCTTCATTTAATAAGTCTTTGATTTGTACAAATAATGGATTTAATTTGCTTTCATCAAAATCACCTGTCCAACCTGAGAAACCTGCACCAATTTCATAAGCGCCTTTACCTACTTTTTCATTAATGAATATAGCAAAGTCTACTGCTTCTTTAGGATATTTGGTTTCTTTATTTACCCAGAAAGATTCTACGAATCCTCCACAGTAATCACTTTCATTGCCTTTACCAGGAATCATAGGAATCTTAACAGCTACTACATTGGCAGGATCGATTGTTACAGTAGCATCGGTATAAACCTGGTTAGCAAACCAGCTACCATTAAGTCGCATAGCAGCTTTACCAGTAATAAATGCACTGTTTGCATCATCATTTCCAATTTCTAATGGATTCTTTCCAAATGCACCTGCATTATAAAGTTCTACAACTTTATCTGCTGCTTCTTTATAGCCCTCTGCTGAGAAAGGCATTTTTCCACTGAGCATAGCATTGATTTTTTCTCCACCAACTTCTCTTAATGCCATGGCTTGATAAACAAATGCTGCACACCATCCATCCTTAGCACCCGCTGCAATCGGAGTGATTCCTTCTAATTGAGCTAATTTCTTACATGCATCTAATAATTCATCATAAGTCGTTGGAATTTTAGCTCCTGCTTTATCAAACAATTCTTTATTGCAGAATAAAGCCATATACCAAGAAAATGAAGGAAGAGAATAAGTTTTGCCATCAAATTCGAAGGATGCTGTAGATCCTGTAAGCACTTTATTTCTCACTTCATCTGTTATATAATCATCCAGTGGCAACAATTTGCCTGCATCAACAATTTTCTTAATTGCTCCTGCCCCCCAATAGTAGAATACATCAATACCACTGGCTGTTCCCGCAAACTCTGCAGAAATTTTGGTCTTATAAGCTTCTGTGTCTAATGTTTCTGTATTAATTTTTATATTTGGATGCGCCGCTTCATATTCAGCAACTGCTTCTTCATAAACCTTTTTCAATTCATTTGTATCATTGGACCATTGATGCCATACATTTAAAGTAATTTGCTCTTCTGAAGGTTGTTCGTTGGATGTTCCTGAACTTGTTTCTGTCTTTGTCTCTGTTGATTCTGACGTTGTTGTCTTACCGCCGCAGCCAAATAAACTAAACACCATCACTGAAGTTAATAAAAATGCCATTATTCTTTTTAATTTCATTTCCTTCTCCCCTTTTTAAATAAAATATAAAATAAATACCTTCCTCTCAAACGAAGCATGCTTCTGTTTTGTTATTTTAAGTATATGCTAGGAAAGCTTTGGACTCAATTTAATATTTTGAGGTAAAAGGTAACTTTTTTTACATATTGATAAATAATTGAATATTATCCAAAAAAAGCATTTATAGCTTCCTATAAATGCTTTTAGAATTCTTTTGCCTTTCTATACTCTTTAATAGTTACCCCCACATGTTTTTTAAAACAGATACTAAAATAATGGGGATCTTTTATACCTACTTTTTCTGCTATCTCATACACCTTTAAATCCGTTGTATTGAGGAGACGAATGCTCTCTTCCATCCTCTTTTTTGTAATATAACTAATAAGGGACTCTTTCATTTCTTGTTTAAAGACACGACTTAGGTAAGAATCACTGGTATAGATTTTAGAAGCTACAAAGGATAAACTTAAATTAGGATCGTATAAGTACTTGTTAATGACTTCGAGAGCCTGTTCAATAACTTGTTTCCCTTTCTTCGGACGGGTCTCTCGGTGGAAATCCATAATTGCCTGTAATGAGTTGATAATAACGTCTTTCATATGTTCAATGGAATCAATGCTGTCAACCCGCTCTGAAAAATTTTTTAAAGCCTCCAAATTTGTAAGGGTTTTTCCCAGTTTATGCAGAGTAAGTTCTCCTTTGGTTAAAATATATACTGTCATGAACTTTAACCACTGCAAATCCATGTTTCCTGATTCACGAATTCGCTGCATATAAAGTGTTACATACTCTTCAACTTTTGATTCCAAACAATTCTGCACTGAAAAAATAAAATCATCCCAATCCAAGTCGGATAAATCAACATTCTTTTTGTATTTTAAATAATCTTCATATCGGATACAGCGATTTTGTCCCAGTATGATTCTGGCATTTAACGCCTTCTCCGATTCCATAAAAGCCTTATGTATGCCTTCAAAACCGGTATGGATATTGCTCATGCCTATATTAACGGGTAGAAGCAGCAAAGTATTGATTTCTCTTTCTAATAATTCCATATTTTTTTGAATCAGATCATAATCCTCATGAGAGAAATACAATATCACATTCCCTAAATAATGAATAAAAGAAACGACAGGGTTCAACTTTATTGCTTCAATCAATGTGAGGACATCTTTGCCCATTTTTAATTTTTTTTCTTCATTAAGTTCCTGACGGAACTCCAGATGTATATTGCAACATATACATTGGTCTATTAGACTCTGGCATCCATACATATTCAACTTATTGACTGCCTCTTGTTCTGATACACGATTTTCTACCAAACGCTGCAAGAAACTTTCTTTTACAATATTCATATTCCGATTTAAGGATTCCTTTAATTGATTAACTGCCCGTTTTTCTTCTTCGGATTTTAGAATCTCTTCTTTTAATTTCGTAACTGTACTTTCCAGATTTTCAATATCAATAGGTTTTAGCAAAAAGTCCTCCACTCCCAACTTAACTGCTTGCCTTGCATATTCAAAATCACGATACCCTGTGATAATAATAAATTTGATATTTTTATCCTTAAATTCCTCTAATGCTTTGGCAACGAATTGAAGTCCGTTCATATTGGGCATATTGATATCTGTTAATACGATATCGGGGGGACATATTCGCATACTCTCCAAAGCTTCTTGTGCCGAACCCGCTTCACAGACAATATCAAAACCATTATTTTCCCAGTCGTATCCTTTTCTAATCAGCACCCTTTCTAATTTTTCATCATCCAATATAAGCACTTTAATTCCCATAATATTCGTCTCCTTTTATTACCTTTAGTCTTATTGTTATTTCTGTACCCGAACCAATTTCACTGGTAACAGTAACCGGAGATTCTATATTATAGTATAATGAAATTCTTTGTATGAGGCTGTAAAGTCCAAATCCGGATTTATTTGTTCTGGTTTTTCCTTCTAATACTTCCTTGATTCTTTCTTCAGTCATACCCATTCCGTCATCTGAAATAATAAAGATCATTTCATCCTCATCCAGATAGCCCTTTAGATAGATGTTCCCTTCCCCTTCCCGTTCTTTAATACCATGATACACTGCATTTTCTACTACCGGCTGAAGAATTAATTTCAACATGGGAAGAGGCAGCATTCTTTCTTCTATATCGTAATGGATTTTAATCCGGTTATCATAGCGAATATTGAGTATAGTAATGTAATTTTTAATACAGGTTATTTCATCAGCTACTGTTACAACATCTTTTCCACTGTTTAAACTGTTGCGGTAGAAATTGCCCAAAGCTTGAATCAATTTAAAGCAATTTTTGTTATCATTCAGTAAAGCAAGGGCGGATGCCGCATCTAAAGTATTATAAAGAAAATGAGGGTTAATTTGAGCATGGATAATATCCAGCTCATTTTTCATAATAATTTTCTCTTCCTGCTTTATTTTTTCAATTAATTCTTGTAAAGAATAAATCATATGATTAAAGACCTGCTTTAAGGATATAATTTCATTCTTATACCCCTCTTCAATAGGCATAGGAACAAATTCCCCGCTCTCTACCATCTGCATATGCTTTTGAACCTTGGTTAGCGGGGAGAAAATAAACCTTGTTAATACAATCATACAAGCAATGACAATCAATAAGTTAAGGGCAATAAAAGCAATAAGAATGGATTTGTAGGAATTGCTTAATTCTTTTTTGCTGTTCATATTTAAAATTCCTACTAAACTCCAGTCCTGAATGCCTAAATCTCTTTGTACCAACATGGCATCCGCTCCTAAAAATTTTATAGGCTGATAGCCGGGACTTGTTGAGATCTTTTCTTTCAGGAGCTCTCCTATCTCTTCTTTATTGTCCGAAGGCGGAATAATATAGTTCCCCTGAGAATCTACGATGCAAAAAGTTGAATGATCATTTTCAGTGATTTCATCAAAATATTTTTGAAAGACGGATTCGTCAATAACCAGCAATAAAGTTGCTAAATATTTATAATTATTTTTATCGGCTATTTCTCTGACATAAGTAATGTAATTAAGGTTTGGTCTGCTGGGGTACTGAATAATGTTCTCACTTTTATGAATAAAAAAACCGTCTCCTTTTGACTCCAGCATCTGATGATACCAGTTCGTATTACGAAAATCTTTGTTGTATACGGCAATAGGTCCTATTTTGAAAGATTTATAATAATTATCATAGGAATCAATCAGTATGACACTTGATATATACTGTCCAGATAAAATCATATTGAGTAAACTATTTTGTATCGTCGATAAAGTTGATGGGGTAATACTTTTATCGTTTACAGATGAAAGTGCCTGCTGAATATCTTTATCAAAATAAATCAGGTTGGAAGACTGCGTAATATTATCAAATATCACATCTAAATTTCCCTTTATCGCATTAATGGTCTGCAATCCTGCTTCCCCTACTTCTCTCTCCGTATTTTCTTCAAATATGGCATAAATAGTGGAAATCCCTATAATAAAAGAAAGAACTAAAAGTGTAATATAAATCATTATTACTTTAGTTCTGATTTTTAAACTTTTAATAGAATTGATCATTTTTTTCAAGGATATCACCACTATCTTTTAAAATACTGACGTGTTTTTGTTCCTGAATGAATATTTTCTTTTAGTATACTACAAAATTTGGATCATTGTCAGTATTTTCTTATCTTTGTCATTTAATTTTACTATCGGAGTATTTCCATCATTGGTTAACCTATTCTCTATATTCATTCATTTTCTCCTTGTGTCCCAAGGTCACTGTAAGTTCATATACCTTATCTTTTTGTAAGCTTTCTATTACTTCCCGTTTGATAACCAGGTTATTTTCAATAAAATCCTTACCTAAATTCCCTTCAACCTTTACCACGCGATATTCCCCATAATCCAAGCCTTCTTCGTTAACATATTCTACATGGAAATGACGTTCACCAAAATCAAAGAAAATTCCTGCTCTGCTCTTTTCATTAAATTGACATTTTAAGAGCTTTGGCTCAAAAGTTAAATCTCCCATTTTACCAACGACTCCAAAAACTTGTTGGATAAGGGTTAGCATCAACCAACTGGCTGCACCGGTCAGATAATGATACATGCCTCTGCCTTTGTCATCGAAATACTCTGGAATACCGGGGTAAATTTTACTCTTTTCAAAATTCATGCTGTGGGAATACAAGGTATCTATGACCTTAAATCCTTCCTTTACAAAACCCCGTGCATAAAGGGCATAAGCATACATTACTGCCATATGACAAAAGACCGCCCCATTTTCTTTGTGTCCATAAGCAAAGCCAAACATTCTTCCAAGATTTAAATTCACTTCTTTAAAATCCGTGTTTAGGCGATATCCTCCAATTTCCTTTATGTACAAATATTGGTCCACAGCTTTTGTAATGGCTTTAACCTGTTCATCTGTAGCAGTACCGGACATAATGGTAAAGACTTGACTGGGAAGCATCATACGAACCCCTAAATCATAAACGCCCTCTACCCGCTGCCCCAAATTATCATAGTATCCATTAAACCAAAAGGCTTCTTTTCCGTCACTAATCCATTCTGTCTTTCGGATATGTTCTTTTATAAACTGCCCCATACTTCTTAAAGTTTTACTTAAAGTCCTTGCAGGTATGGAAATTATATCTCCCGATACCCTATGTTTTGTTGACATACAGAATTCCATAAGGATAGATCTTTTTTTCTTATAATCTTCATAAGAATCCTCATTACCTATCAATACTTTCATTTCTTTTGCTAACTCTATGTCAGTAAATCCTCTGCTTTCCAAAACATCAATTAAATCAGCAAGGATTTCCAGATTGTCCCCATACAATGCTGTAAAAGTCACACTTTCCCCTTTGTCCTTTGCCATATCAAGGGCATCATTCCAATCCGCTCCCCGAAGCCTAATATGGTTATGTTCTCCCACATCATAGAAAGCAGTTAAGTGCTGTATCAGCAGATGTTCCAATATAGTGCCCAAATATGGTTGATTATCCTTGGTTAGACAAATCTGGCCCTGTTCTTCTGTCCACAGTGTATCTTTTTCCTCTCCCCGTACTGTCTGCATGTCTTTAAAATAAGGAACGTTTTCCAATAAAAATTCAATATCTCCACTTTGCTGTATGTACAAATAAGTTGTTATAAGAGGCCATACCCCATGGTCCATCCATACTCTTGTAATATTGTTCCGATCGGCAATAAATTCTCCTCTTTTTTTTCCAATAATGGTGGCATTGGTACCATCCATCCTTACTCCTTGAAAATTCTCTTTGAGTAAAGTTCTGACTTCTCCAGGATCCATCAATAAAAGTGCCAGGCAATCCTGCCATAAATCTCTCCAGCCCCTGCCTCCTTTTCCGTAGTCATGGTGGGGAAGAAAGGAACATCCATAAATCCTTCGTAAAATGGGCTGAATGGTTACCCAACGCATCCAATGATTGAATTTTTCATCCCCTGTTTCAAATCTTACATTTAACTGAGTCTTCCAGTAGGCTTTCATTTCTTCAAAAGCCTTATGAAAGGCTTTTTCTGATAAATATTTTTCTCCGTAAACAATAAAATCTTCTTTAGTATTTCCATATCCCAGGGCAATAATATATACTTTTGATTCATCGGGCTGTAGTACGATTTCTTCGAAACCAAGACCTCCAAAGGCTTCGTAACCATTGATTTTATCTCCTGACTTCATTGGATTTAAACGATCATCCTGTAATGCTCTTGGATTTTCAAAGCTTCCGCCTTCTCCTATAAAGGAATCCACCGTTGGATAGAATTTCGAAGGAAAAACACTGTCGTTGCCGCCCAATACGCCATAAACAATTTCATTAATTTTGTGCCCTCGTTCATCAAAAGTTAAGGTTGGATTCACTATAATGCCCCTATCCAAAACCTCAATACGATGCAGCAGGGACGTAACATGTCGGTGGTCCCTGATATTGTCCGCAGAACGGCAGTAAAGGGGTATTGCTGCCACAGGCTCTAAAGTGATTGGTTCACTTCCTATATTACTAAGTTCCACTTTCATCAGTTCCACTTTATCATCATTGGTTGGTACAAATGAAGTAATACCTGCCTTTAAGCCAAATTCTTTAGATATTCGAGTTATTTTGTGCCATAAAAAACCTGCTTCCAGTTGAGTTTCCTCTTTATCTTTGGAAAACTTTTTGGCTTGCTGCCAGGCAGATTTACCTGTTGCCGACCAAATAGATGTGTGATTGATTTTACACCAGAAATTACGGCTGCTTTTATTATTATGCAAGTCTTCACTGCTAACAGGAGAAAGCAAAAAGGTATTCTGACTCGTTTTACTGTCTCCTGAAAGTTCCGGAGTAATACTGCTCATAACTCCTTCCATATTCGCCAAAGGAAAATAAAGATAACTCATTTGCTCCGGGTTATTTAGTAAAAAGCTTCCCTCATCATCGGTAAACCTATATTTTTGCATAATAAAAACTCCTATCCTGATATTTTACTGCATTATATCAAATAGGAGATTCTCGTAGAACTTAATATTTTTCCTATATTGGTCAGATTTTTTACTTCTTTATTTTATATACATCAAAAACGTTAACTCACATTGGCTGCTCTTATACTTTCGGCAGGTATATATTGTTCATCATATAATACTTTAGCGCAGTTTTTTGCTATAAGTTCTTTATTTAATTGTTGTTCCTGTTTTTTGTCCACTACTATTCCATAGATTTCATTATTTCTGGAATATCCATCTTCTCTTTTTTCATAATAGCTGTTTTCTTCTTTGATATGATAGGCATAATCAAGGGGTTTATTGCTTCTTAGCTCCCCACAAAGGTATTCATCCGTAGCATATACAATGAATTGAAATTCCTGATCGGTATTATTCATCAATTGATCATCAAAAAATCCCTTTGCTGATTATAGTATTAATCAGTAAAGGGATTTTGTATTATTAAATAATTATAAACTTATAAATGCACTTGGTCCAATAGGAAAACCAAATAGCATCCAGAAGATCAATAAAATACTCCATCCAATTAAGAAAGTAAGAGAGTAAGGTAACATGGTTGAAACCAGAGTTCCTATTCCCAGATCCTCGTCATATTTATTAGCAAAAGCAATAACAATTGCAAAATAGGACATAAGCGGAGAAATAATATTTGTTGTTGAATCTCCTATTCTATAAGCAACCTGAGTAAACTCAGGAGTAAATCCAAGTTGCATGAACATTGGAATAAATATAGGTGCCATAATCGCCCATTTTGCTGATGCACTACCAATGAATAGATTAATAAAAGCAGTTACAATAATAAATCCTATAATTAATGCTATTCCTGTCATTCCTGCTGATTTTAATACCTCTGCTCCCTTAACAGCTAAAATGGTTCCTAAATTTGTCCAGGTAAAGTAATTGACAAATTGAGCTGCTACAAAAGATAGAACCAAATAAGATCCCATGGAGCTCATTGCTTTACTGGCTGCAGCTACTAAATCTTTATCACTTTTTAGTGATTTTGAGGCAATACCATAAGCAATCCCCGGTATAAAAAATAGTAATGCAATTAAAGGAACAATTCCATTAATAAAGGGAGACTTATCAAGTAAAGAAAAAGTCTCTTGATTTCTTAGTATGCCATTTGATGGTATTGTTAGCAATAAAATTACGATAACATACCCCAGCAGAGCAATACCAGCCCAAATAAGGCCTTTATTTTCTTCTGCTGTTATTTCGTCTAATTTTGCGTCTATTTTTCCTTTATATGCTCCCAATCTCGGCTCTACTAATTTTTCAGTAACAAATGTTCCTAAAATAGTAATTAAAATTGTTGAAACGAATAAGAAATAAAAATTGCTTGTTGCCGGTACAGAATAGGATGCATCGATCATCTGAGCAGCAGGTTCACTGATTCCGGATAATAAGGCATCTGTAGGACCTACTATTAAATTCGCACTAAAGCCTCCAGATACTCCTGCAAAGGCCGCTGCCAACCCGGCAATCGGGTGACGACCAAAACTGTGGAAAATCATAGCGCCTAGGGGTACTAAAACCACATATCCTGCATCAGAAGCTATATTGGACATAACTCCAGCAAATACTACAACTGCCGTAATCAATTTTTTGGGTGTACTTAATACCAATTTTCTTAAAGCGGTTTGAATAAGGCCTGTTCCTTCTGCTACGCCTACTCCAAGCATAGCCACTAATACAGTTCCCAAAGGAGCAAAAGATGTAAAATTAGTTACTGCATTTGTAAGAATCTTTCTTAAACCTTCGGCATTCAGCAAACTAACTGCTTCTACCGTAACTGGAACCAGTTCCCCATCTGCAAACTTTTCATAAACAACAGTTAATCCTGCCGCTTCCGCTATCGCAGATATAACTATAATCATTAAACTCAATATAATGAATAAAGTAACTGGATGCGGCAATTTATTCCCTACCTTTTCTACCATGTCTAGCATTTTGCTAAAAACTCCACGTCTAACAGTGATGTCTTTTTTTCCATAATTTCCTCCTCTTGTAAACGTCTTTTTTGCTAGGCCATTACATTATATTGTATAGACATGATTTTTGCAACAATTTGAGGAAATTATTAATATTTTATTGAAAATTGCAGGGTGTTAACCTTTTTCTTGATTTTATTCTTGACATTTTGGCATATAAATCATTGCCTTAAACAAATCTCCATCTATTTGTATATTAAATCTTCCTTTTTGAATCTCTATCAAACTTTTAGCAATGGATAACCCTAATCCGCTGCCTTCACTGCTTCTGGATTTATCTCCTCTTGTAAAGCGTTCCATTAATTCATCTGCAGATATATTAAGTTCATAGGCTGAAATATTTTTAAATGTAAGCGATACTTCACTTCCTAAATCTTCAATATCTATATAAACTCTCGATCCTTGAAGTGCATATTTGAATATATTAGACAGCAGATTCTCAACAGCTCTCCAGAAAAGTTTCCCATCCGCCTTAATAAATAACGGTTCCTTGGGGTAATTAATCTTAAATTCCAACTGACTGGCTTCAATTTTATCATTCAGTTCTCCTAACCCTTGAGTAATCAAGGAAACAATATTGATTTTCTCTAAATATGTTGGAATATTTCCACTAGAAGCCTTGGCTGCTTCAAATAAATCATCGGTCAAAACTTTTAGTCTTTGAGACCTTTGGTCTAACACTTCAATATATTCCTGTATTTTTGATGGATCCTTTTCTTTTTTTAATAAACCGATGTAGGTAATCATAGCTGTCAAAGGCGTTCGTATATCATGGGACACATTGGTAATGAGTTCTGTTTTTAAACGTTCACTTTTAAGTTCTCTTTCCACTGCATTCTTTAATCCATCGGTGATACTATTTATATTATCAGCAAGATTTTTTAACTCTCCTTTGCCATTTATTTCTATGGTATGATGAATATCTCCGTTTTT
>JAAYMW010000059.1 GCA_012521175.1 Candidatus Epulonipiscium sp. | reverse complement strand
TCTGCCTTCTCCGGCAAACTTTTGCTCCAGTTCTTCAATGGCTTTTTTGATTTTTTCATTTTCTAAATAGGAATATTTCTTATCGTTAGAAACCTTTGCATTAACTAAAACTTGAGGAAGTACTTCCATAACACTTGCTAATTCCGAGAGTTTTTTGCCAGTTTTTTTCATGACGGATAGGAGTTGAAGGGCAGTAAGTATACCATCTCCGGTAGTATTATAATCAAGGAATATAATATGTCCTGATTGCTCTCCGCCTAATTTATAATTGTCTTTTAACATTTCTTCTAAAACATAGCGGTCTCCAACTTTGGTTTTTTCAATATTAAGACCATTTTTTTCTGCCATAATAAAAAGTCCTAAATTGCTCATTACAGTTGCAACGATTGTGTTTCCAGTTAGTGTGTTTTCTTTTTTCATCTGAAGACCGCAGATTGCCATAATCTGATCACCGTCAACCAGATTGCCGTTTTCATCTATAGCAAGACATCTGTCTGCATCTCCGTCAAAGGCAAGACCAAGATCGACTTTATTGGCTTTAACAACTTCCTGAAGGTATTCCATATGCGTTGAACCGCAGTCTTTATTGATATTGCATCCGTTTGGCTCATTGCCTATTACAATAAGTTCTGCCCCTAAGGCTTCCAATACTTTAGGTCCTGCCATATAAGCTGCACCATTGGCGCAGTCTACGGCAATTTTAAGTCCCTTTAAATCTACATCAACAGTTGACTTTAAGAAGGCTATATATTCATCTAAAGCATTAGGTTCTTCAACAATTGTACCTACTTCCTCTCCTATAGGCGTTGGAAGTTCTTCTGTATGATCTAAGATGATGCCCTCAATTTCTTCTTCCAGCTCATCTCTTAGTTTATAGCCCTCGCTGTTAAAAAATTTAATTCCGTTGTATTTCACGGGATTATGGGAGGCAGAAATCACTACCCCTGCATCGGCTTTATATTTTCTTGTAAGGTATGCTACTGCCGGAGTAGGTACGACACCAATTTTAATAGCTTTTGCTCCTACGGAGCAAATACCTGCAATCAGGGCCGCCTCTAACATATTTCCTGAGATTCTGGTATCTCTTCCTACTAAAATAATCGGTTGATGATGAGTTTCTTTTGTGAGGACATATGCTCCTGCCTGACCTAATTTATATGCTAACTCAATGGTTAATTCTGTGTTCGCTACACCACGAACGCCATCAGTACCAAATAATCTTCCCATTTTAAGCACCTTCTTTTCTTATTATTGTTATGCTATTTACTTATATATGAATTTTTAAGTCTTCATTCTAAAGCAAATCCTTCCTCATTATAGCACTGCGTTAAATTTACAACAAGAAATTTAGCCAAAAAATTATACAACTTTTATGATTGGTATATACATCTTATTGAAGTGGTATGTTTCTTATATCTTATATATATGCTTATTGGAATAAAATGACACAAAAAAAGAAGTGCCGAAACACTTCTTTTTTACTCAGTTTTAGTCCTTTCATCTTCAACAAGTTCTTGTTCTTCTTCAGGTTCCATAAGTTCTATTTCGACTCGTGGAACTTCTCCTACCAGTTTAATATTTTTAGGCAAATTAAAGTTTACTGTAACTGTATGCTTACCCACTCCATAGTCTGAAACATCTATACTTCCTACAATCATGTTCTCGGTAATCCTATCGATATCCTCTTCTATGCCTTGAAGATATATGGTAACTTCTTTTGAAATGTATTTAAATTGCAAGTCCGTTTTAACCGTTATACTTGAAGTGGGTATTTTAAATTCTTTTACGATTTGCTTCCTAACTTCTATCGTAACGGCTACCTTAGTATTTGCTCCATTCCATAGGGAAACCCCTGAAGGAAGGATAATTTCCGGATTAAAAGTAGTGATTTTATCTAAATCATCAAAAATAATCGTTGAAAGCTTAAGCTGATTGAGTTGATTAACAGTCTCTTCAGGTCCAACTACTGTAACTTCTTGTGGTTCTATTTTTATACCTGTTGTAATATACCCTGGGGCATAGGTGCCTTGTATGTCAGGCTGTAAGACTACCTTTTTCTTTTTGCCTACACTTAGATTGACGGATACACTGTTAATACTTTTTTCAAGACCTAAAATCTCTTTTCCCTGATCATCATATACTTTAGGTTCAAGGTTTGAAATTTTTTGGCTTTTAACAATATCCGCTACATTGATAGATACCCTAACTGAAGCAACTTTATCAATAAGAGATTCTGCTCCGGATAAAACAATCTCTCCCGGGGTTGCCTTAGGTGCCAGGATGACATAGCCATCTTCTGTTTGTCCCACCGTATCTACCTGAATGGCCTTTGTTATGGTTTTTCTCTTTTCCAAAATCACATCCAGATATCTTATCTGATTGCGCTCTTCAAAAACAAGTCCTCTATATTCATCAGAAAAAGAGACCATAATGGGAATTTTATTCACCTCATCCGCTTTTGTATAGCGAAACATTTCCAGATCTGCAACGGCTTTAATTTCGTTTAAATACTTTTTGTTATTTTTTAATTTCTCCAGGGTTAATCTATTCCCCCGCAAGTTAATCCTGATTGTCTTATTTTCAATTTCTTCCAAATTGGTTACAATTAAATCATATTTTGACGTAACAGTTTCCAAATTTTCAAGCGTAACAGGGATAGTAAAGGCCATGGTTTCTTCCGGATTCTTTAAATTGATGACTGTAAGCCACAGCCCTATGGCCAGAACAAGCGAAAAGATCTTCCATTCTAAGTTTTTTCCAAAAAAATCACTCATTGTTATTTCGCCCCTTCCATAATACTCGTTTTTTCTTTTCAGCTTTCTTATTGGGGGCATCCAGTAATAGATTCCTTATAAATTCTCCCTTAACATTGCGCGTAAGAGAACCAGACTGTGTTACCGATATAGTCCCTGTTTCTTCGGATACAACTATTGTGATCGCATCCGAAACTTCACTTACACCCAGCGCTGCTCTATGTCTTGTTCCCAGCTCCTTGCTGATTTCTAAACTGTCTGTTAAAGGGAGATAACAGGTCGCAGCCGATATTCTGTTATTTTTTATAATAACTGCCCCGTCATGAAGAGGTGTATTATGCTCAAATATATTAATCAGCAGCTGAGCAGTTACGATAGCATCTATCATAATGCCCGTCCTTTCGTAATCTCCCAGCTTAACATCTTTTTCGATAACAATAAGAGCTCCTGTCTTCTCCTCTGACATATGCTCCACAGCTCTAACGATGGCTTCTATTGTACTTTTAGAAAGCGTCTCATCTTTTTCCCTTTGGTCTTCAAAAATCATAAAAGAAGAAAATAAATTCCCTCGCCCAATTTGTTCCAAAGCTCTTCTAAATTCAGGTTGAAATACCACAAACACTGCAATAATTCCTACGGATATTGCATTGGATAAAATCCACCATACCGTATTTAAATGAAAAACATATGCAATAATAGCCACTGAGAAAACTACAAAAAGCCCTTTAAAAAGAGCCCATGCCCTTGTATCTTTAATCCATGTAATAACAATATAGATAAGATATGCCACAATAAGAATATCAATAATATCAACAATACCTATATGAGGGATATTCATAACAGACAATTTTAATTGTGAAAGAATATCATTTAATGAATTCAACCTGATTACTCCTCTTTTTTAATATAATGTTATCTTTAATTATACCATGTTTTATAGGGATTTGCTAAATCTTTTCCCATTAATTTTAATATGGTAAATCATACAAATTTTTTATAAATCTAAGCTTGTCCCTTATTCATCTCATATTATTTATACGTTAAGTTCGGCATAAATTCCTTCTTTTTTAGAAATACTATGTAAAAACCTTATTGTAGGCATCGAAAGGAGATTTATATGGATAGAGACAATGAGTTGGTTCACACTATAGAGACTGCTCTTAGAGAGAATTTAAAGCATCAAATTATTGACCTTAATGTGCATTCCACTGATGGAACCGTATATTTGACAGGATTTGTAGATTGTCTGGATGATAAAATCCAGGCACAAAAAGTCGTTCAAAACTATGTGCCCCATATTCGTCTGGAAAACAATTTAACCATTGCTATGAATGGAAATATATCGGATAAAGAACTTAAAGAACAAACAGAGGATAATCTTCGCCATTGCGAATTTTCTGATCGTCTTAAGAATGTCAATGTGAAAGTAGAGGGAGGCTCTGCCACTCTGATAGGAAGTGTAAATACTCTGGCCGATGAAATTAAAGCTCTGGAAGTTGCAAGGCAAACCATCGGATTAAAAGATGTTGTAAGTAATTTAACCATAGAAACTGCCGAAGAAATATATGATGATGCACTTTTAAAAAGTATGGTGCAACAGGCACTTAATGATTCTGATTTAGACAGGCACTCCATTATCCCATCCGTAAAAAATGGAGTGGTCACCTTAGAAGGATTGGTTGATCATCGCTACGAAGTAGAAATGGCTGGAGAATTGATTGCCAATGTGGAGGGCGTTATAAAAATCAGAAATCAATTAAGAAATCGCCAGGACGATGGCGAAGATCCATATGTATATTAAATTTTATAAGTAAATGGGCGGCCTATGGCCGCCTCTTTATTGTTCTAAAGTTTGAGCTAATCGTACTGCTTCAATAGCATCTTCTGCATAGCCATTGGCACCGATTTCATTGGCAAATTCTTTGGTAACAACAGCTCCGCCCACCATAAACTTCGTTTTAAGCCCTTCTTTCTTTGCTGCATCAATGACAACACCCATTTCTCCCATAGTAGTCGTCATAAGGGCAGACAATCCGACAATAGGTACATTCTGCTCTTTTACTTGCTTTAGTATTTCTTCTTTTGGCACATCTTTTCCTAAATCAATGACTTCAAAACCATAATTTTTAAGCATAAGTCCGACGATATTCTTTCCAATATCATGGATATCCCCTTTAACCGTTGCAATGATTATCTTCGTCTTTTTTCTGCCGCTGTCTTCTTTAAGCAGCAGGGGTTCTAAATAATTAAATCCGGTCTTCATGGCCTCCGCGCTTAAAATCAGCTGAGGAAGGAAATACTCTTTTTTATCGTATAATTCTCCTACCTTATTAATTGCCGGGATTAAAAGTTCATCTACGATACTAAAAGGCTTCATGCCTTCGTCCAGGGCCTGTTGAATATAGGCTTCTATATCTTCCTTTTCTCCTTTTAATACAGCCTCATAAATTTTAGTGGATGTATTCTCTTCTTTAGGCTGTTTGTTCGTGCTTTGAGAAGTTGGTTTGGATTGTGCGAAATAATCAATATAGTTTTTACAATTTGCATCCCTTCCGATAAGGACATCTCCTGCCATTTTTAATTCCATCAGATTTTCGCTGCTGGGATTGGCAATTGCCATATTAAGCCCTTTAGCCATCGCCATCATTAAGAATGCAGAGTTAAGCCATTGTCTTTCGGGAAGTCCAAAGGATATATTAGATAGCCCTAAAATGGAGGAGGTCTTTAACTGTTTAGCGGCATATTCAATAACTTTTAAAGTCTCAAGAGACGCCTTTTGATCAGAGGATACGGTCATAACAAGACCGTCCACAACCATGTCTTGAGTACCATACCCAACTTTTTTTGCTTCTTCCAGGATTTTTTCAATAATTTTAATACGTCCTTCGGCAGTGCTGGGTACTTCCTTATCATCCAGAGGAAGGGCAATAAACATCGCTCCGTATTTAGCAGCAATAGGAAGGAGTTTTTTAAGCTTCTTTTCTTCTCCAGAAATAGAATTTATAAGCGCCCTTCCGGGATAAATTCTAAGCGCCGCTTCTATAACATCAGAGCTTGAGGAATCGATGCATAGAGGGAGCTCGCTAAGAGTGGACAGGTTTTCTACCACATCTACCATAACCTTTTTTTCATCAATGCCGGGCATTCCGACATTAACATCCAGGATACTTGCACCCTTTTGTTGCTGTTCCAGGGCAAGTCGTCTTACTTCTGAAAGTTTTCCCTCTAAGAGTTCCTGCTGCAGCATTTTCTTTCCTGTGGGATTAATTCTTTCTCCTACAATGACTAAGGGCATATTTTCTCCCATAACTACTGTTTTTCTTACAGATGTCAGAGCACATATTTTACTTTCCCGCCATAGTTTAGGTGTAATGGCTTTAGTTTTTTCTTTAAGAAAGCTTATGTATTCAGGCGTTGTACCGCAGCATCCTCCTATGAGGTTAATTCCTATTTCTACAAATTCATCTGCAAAATTTGCAAATTCTTCCGCCCCTAAATCATAAAAAAGCTCTCCATCTTTCATCACCGGAAGCCCTGCATTGGGTTTTACAAAAACAGGAACCCCCGCAACACTTTTTATCTTTTTAAGAATAGGAATCATATCTTTTGGTCCTGTGGAACAATTACATCCTATGGCATCTGCCCCCAGGGCCTCCAGGGTAATGGCAGCGGTAATCGGATCGGTTCCTGTTAGGGTCTTTTCATCTTCTCCAAAGGTCATACTGACCATAACAGGCAAATCAGTACTTTCTTTAACCGCCAGCAAAGCTGCTCTTGTCTCCTGAATATCTATCATGGTTTCAATAACAAATAAATCAACTCCACCATCTACCAATGCTTGTACCTGTTCTTTGTATATATCTACCGCTTCTTCAAAAGCTCTTTCTCCAAAGGGTTTAATAAATTCTCCCGTAGGCGAAAGATTTCCTGCAATGAGCGTATCACTCCCTACTGCTTCTCTTGATAATTGAACGAGCTTAATATTGATCTCCTCTACTTTATCTTCTAGTCCAAAGGATTTTAGTTTCCAGCGGTTCGCTCCAAACGTTGGTGCATACACAATGTCTGCCCCTGCTTCTTTATAGGCCTTTTGGGTTTCTAATATGGCATGGGGGTTTTCTAATATCCACTGTTCAGGACATGCACCTTTTGGCATACCTCTTTTTTGAAGTTCTGTGCCAGTAGCCCCATCTAAAATAACTATTTTTTCTTTAAGAAGTTTATAAAAAGCAGCTTTATCCATTACTCATCTTCTCTCCTTACCCTGTTTTCTACTCCGCATATGGCAGTTACTGATTTTTCCGGTGTCATCATGTAGGTCTCTGTGAGGCTGATACCTAATTTTTCAAGTTTTAGTTCTTCAAAAAATATCTTTTGGTACTTTAAGTCCAAATCCCCATAACCCGGACTAAATCGCATAGAAGTTAATGCTTTTGCTTCTTTTTGAAGGCTTTTATTAATAAAATCCATAACCCATGCAACGGTTTTATCTGCCATTTGAGAGGCAGTAGAATCAAAAATAACGGCTTTTACCGAGTTTTCTTTTTTAATTTCATCCTCTATTGCATGAATGATTTCATCCCCAATGGTAGAGGCCATAAGAGCCACTGCTTCACTGTTTTTTAAGAGTTCCGTTAAGCTTTTACTCTCTACTAAATGTTTGCCTATAGTAACACTGTCTTTCGTACGGTCTGTTATAGGCAGGATTAAAAAAGCACCCTTAGGGTGGCAGTGACTGACACCTTCCCAAATAAGCTTTTCTATCTGCTCCCTTTGATGTTCATCTAATTTGGTCTTTGTCTTTTTATAGCCCAGACGATATAAAATTCTTCCCATAGGCGGTTCTATCCATATACTTTCAAAGTATCTGACGGTTGAATCCATAGTATCACTTCCGAATTTGTTTTTATGATTTTATAACATAGTTTATCTTTAAATGCAAGAAAAAACCACAGAATTCTCTGTGGTTACTGTTAGTTATTATTTATATCATCTTTGTTGTTTGTTTCTTCTACAATTCTTTTAATTTCTCTTTTAGGTTTTTCTAAGATGATTTTCGGGATTACTTTAACATAATAATAATTTTCCTCATCTTCAAACTGTACTTTTTCAGCTCTGGAATAATCCACGACACGGTGCATAAACTGAATCAGAAACATCAGAAGCATGGAAATAATATTGGATAATAAGCCTCCTAAGATGTTAATATCCATATCTACAATCAAAAGAGCAACTAAAAAACCTATAACGCTAATACCTGTTCCAACACCTATGGCGGCATACCAGGAGTAGTCAAAGGAAAATCTGCTGATGCAGTAAACTGCTATAATCACCAGAGAAAAGATAATAATTGTAATTATGGCAGTTTGGTCTTTTGTCACCCACTGGATAGTCGAAACATACATCTTGGCCAGTGCATTAGGGATATCCATAAGTTCTTCCGATTTCATATTAATAAGCATTTGAATATGGGGAATAAAGTACCATATCAAGGTTCCAAAAGCAATCGGAACAATGCTAGAAACCCCTACATATAATCCTGCAAATAATGGGACTATAAAAGGAATTTTAAAGGCAAATCCTAATAAAAGCGCTAATATCAATAAACTTTGTTTCGGAAACATCCTAATATACAACAGATAAATAATCATTAAGAAAAGAAACACCAATACAGCAGCCTCGATAGAAACAAAGGCCAGATGCGTTGATACCAGAAAAATGGTAAGCAGGAAAAACCATTGAGCCGGAATAATCGTTCCGACAATCCCAAATAAAATGCCCACAGGCAGCTTAGTTAGAACTACGGCATAGCCCATTCTGCTTATAAATAGAAAAATGATAAATGAAGCGATAAATCTAAGTATAGGAAATATAATTCTTTCATAGCGTTTATAATAACTGATGATCATCTCTCGTACCTGGTAAATTTGGTTCATAAGTTTCTTTCTTTACCTCCTCCTGCTGAACGGATAACTTCAGTTCATCTAGCTGTCTTAGCATTTGTAAATACTTTCTGATTCTTTCTTCCGAGGCTTTATACCTTTTCTCATGAACATAGGAAGACAACATTGAATACACAATAAGAAGTACGACAATAATACTGCCTAGCCAAATACCATACACTTTGTAGTTAATACTAAAAATATCTACCTTTTCTACAAAGATTTTATAAAATAAGATTAACCCTATAATAAAAAACCCGGCAATGGTTACAGAAAGCCTGGTCCACCAGTTCTGTATATATACATAGTCGGATTTAAAATATCCGTTAATCTTCCCATCAATATTGCCGTAATTCTTCTCATAAATGGCCAACTTAGACATTAACTTAATTTTTTCTTCATCTATCAAACATTGATCACCTCTTTTAAAAGTACTATAACAGTATATTCTCCTTTTTTTGGAAAAATCCTTCAATATTCCTAAAATTATTTGTAGCATCTAGTGCTTATTTATTATAACATAATAACTCACAAATTTAAGTCATTTTTCAAAAATTTTTTGTATAAAATAAATAAGCAGAAATTAATGCTAATTTTCTGCTTATTTACAACTAAAGTTTTATTCTGGAAGCAACCCTCCTACAGAGTAACGATTGGAAGGACTCCATAAAATCCATTCCTCCAACCCTGCATCATAGGTGGCTTGAATTTGTTCTCTAAGCTGTTTCGGGCCATAAGGCTGATAATGGGCAATCCAAGTCGCTGTAAAATCTTGAAGCCATGGACGAACAATCGCCCGGTGTTCTCCTTCAGGTATGGCTGATAATTTTTCATTAGAAGCCCTCATGGCAGCCAAGATAATATCATAGGGCTGCAAATCAGGATATTTGACACCAAGGGAGCCGTCGGCATAATGGGAAGGGTATACCATGGGACAAATATAATCTAAGTGTTTTGCCATTTCTACATAATCCTGTCCTACGATATCCGCATCTGTTTTACTGGTAATAATGGTTCCAAAAACATCCGCCGACACAAATACACCTAAAGGTTTAAGTTCTTTAACTGCATATTCCGTAAACTCGGTGATAATCTGGGTTTTAGTTTTGGTTTCTGCCAAAGGGCCTAAATCAACAGATTTCATTCCCGCTGAGGTATCGAACCTGATATAATCAAACTGGATTTCTTTAAATCCTACTTTGGCAGCTTCTTTAGCAATATCTAAAACATAATCCCATACTTCTTTATTGTAAGGATTAACCCATGCAATGCCTTTGGCACGAAAAATACTACCATCTTGATTTTTAATTGCAAAATCCGGCCTTTTTTCAGCTAAATAGGGATCTTTAAAAGCCACGATCCGAGCAATAGGATAAATATTATTTTCCCTTAGCTTATCCATTAAACCTTCTATATCCTTAATCCCTACCCTGTCGGTTGCTCCGATTTCTTTTGCAATAGGCACATCCGCTTCAAAGGTAATATATCCATCATCACTTTTTACGTCTATAACCATGGCATTAATTTCTGTGGTATTTGCAATTTCAACAAGCTCGTCTATATATTGGGGAATACCGGCTTTCCAGCCTGTAACGTATATGGCCTTTAGTTTTTTCGGTTCCAAAAAAGCAGCATAGTTAATTGGAGGCTGTGGCATATAAGCATCAAAGGAAAGTATTGAACTTTTTTTCACATCTCCATCTTTATCCGTAATGCTCTTGTCTCCTGCTTCTACATTTTTTCTAAAATCAAGATGTCCTAATTTTTGCAGTGAACATCCTCCAATTCCAAAAGCCATAATGCCTAAAAAAATTCCCAGGGCTAAAATTTTGAAACCTTTTTTCGTCATGTCCATATTCCACCTTTATCCATCATTCTATATTCCATGTCTCATTATACCATATAAATCCTCTTCATTCGACATATTTTTATTTCGTCTTCTTTATTATATGTTTAACTCCGCTTTAATATGATGGCCTTTTTATTTAAAAAAATAAGTGATGAACCAGGTTCATCACTTATTTTTTTAGTCTCTTGGTTTCATTGTTGGGAACAGAAGTACGTCTCTTATGGAGTAGGAGTTTGTAAGGAGCATAACCAATCTGTCAATTCCAATTCCTAAGCCTCCTGTTGGTGGCATACCATATTCTAAGGCTGTTAAGAAGTCCTCATCAATCATATTGGCTTCTTCGTCTCCTGCAGCTCTTAATTCTTCCTGATATTCAAATCTCTTTCTTTGATCGATTGGGTCGTTAAGCTCTGAGAAAGCATTAGCAAATTCACGGGCAGTAATAAAGAGCTCAAATCTTTCTGTATAATCAGGTTTATCAGGTTTTCTCTTAGCCAAAGGAGAAATTTCTACCGGATGATCCATGATAAAGGTAGGTTGAATCAAATTCTTTTCTACATATTCTTCAAAGAACAGATTGAGAATATCTCCCTTTTTATGGCGTTCTTCAAATTCAATATGATGTTTCTTTGCAAATTCCCTTGCCTCTTCTAAAGTATGGATTGCATCAAAATCTACATTGGCATATTGTTTTACCGCTTCAACCATAGTTAGTCTTGCAAAAGGCTTTTCTAAGTCTATTTCATGTTCTCCATAGGTTACTTTTGCAGTTCCTAATACATTTTTTGCTACGGTACGGATAAGGTTTTCAGTTAGATCCATCATGCCATAGTAATCTGTATAGGCCTGATAAAATTCCAAAAGGGTAAATTCAGGATTGTGTCTAACGGACATTCCTTCATTTCTAAATACACGGCCGATTTCATATACTCTTTCCATTCCACCAACAATAAGGCGTTTTAGATGAAGTTCAAGAGCAATTCTCATATACATATCAATATCCAATGTATTGTGATGGGTGATAAAAGGTCTTGCCGCAGCACCTCCGGGAATTGTATGAAGGACTGGCGTTTCTACTTCTAAGAAATCTCTACCGTCTAAGAACTTTCTTATTTCTTTGATGATCGCAGTTCTCTTAATAAAAGTATCTTTTACTTCAGGATTTACAATAAGATCTAAATATCTTTGGCGGTAGCGAAGATCTGTATCTTTTAGGCCATGCCATTTTTCAGGCAAAATTTGAAGACTCTTTGAAAGCAATACAACTTCATCTGCTTTAATGGAGATTTCACCTTTTTTAGTCTTAAATACTTCACCTTTAGCACCTATGATATCCCCTATATCAAAACGTTTGAATTCTTCATAGGCTTCTTCGCCAATACCATCTTTTCTAACATAAATTTGAATTCTTCCTTGACGGTCCTGTACATCACAGAAAGAAGCTTTTCCCATGATGCGCTTTGACATCATACGTCCTGCTACGGAAACGATTTGTCCTTCCATTGCTTCAAAGTTATTATGAATATCGTCGCTATGATGGGTTACATCGTACTTTACAAGCTTAAAGGGGTCTTTACCCTTTTCTTGAAGCTCACTTAATTTCTCTCTTCTAATTCTTAGTAACTCATTAAGATCCTGTTCTTCCGTTTCTAAATGGAGTTGATTTTCTTCCGACATCCGTTTTCCTCCTTAGCTTGTTTGTTATTTTATTATCTATATATTTCAAGTATTTTAAACTCCAGTTTTCCTTCAGGCACTTCAACTTCAACAACATCTCCTACTTTATGGCCTATTAAGGCAGCTCCAACAGGAGATTCATTGGAGATTTTCCCTTCAGATGGATCTGCTTCTGTAGAACCTACAATGGCATAATCCAATTCTTCATCAAATTCCATATCATAAATCTTCACTCTGCAGCCGAGATTGATTACATCTACATTGACTTCATCTTCATCTATTACTTGGGCGTTGCGAAGAATCTTTTCAAGCTCTACAATTCTTGTTTCGATTTCTGCCTGTTCTTCTTTTGCTGCATCATATTCGGCATTTTCAGAAAGATCCCCCTGTCCTCTGGCTTCTTTAATTTTTTCCGCAACTTCTTTTCTGCGGACGGTTTTTAACTCTTGAAGTTCATTCTCTAAACTCTGCAAACCTTCATAGGTTAAAACTATTTTTTTTTCTGCCATAAAGCAACTCCCTTTCCATTCACAATGATTTATTATAATGCATATATTATTTCAAGTTTAATCCCCATATCCTTAGGATTATATCCTACATGGATTGTGTTGTCAATATTATGGCAATCTTATCTCCCCTGATTTATATAGGATTTCCATGTCTGCAAAAGCCCTCTATTGTCCAGCCGTCTTTTATAATTTCTTTATGAATTTGTTTTAAATCCTCTAAAGTATATTCTTTAGATACTATCATATCAAACCATTCCTTTGAAGCAAAGCAAATCATTTCGCAAAAAGCAGTGGAATACTTTTTGCCATGTAGTGAAAGTATAAAATCGTCTATAACCATGAGATGAGGACATTTTATGAGTATATTTTTGACCATCTCTTTGTTGTTTCCCATATAGAAATATACCGCTTTCTTATTACAATAATAGAAATCGGTATGGAATGTGTCTCTGCAATCTACAATAATATCAGTTTTTTCGAGGGCTATTTTTTTATTATGTGACAAAAGCTGCAAATTTAATCCTACATCTTCATAAATTTCTTCAGATTTTACTTTAAACTTTTTGGTATCATCACTTACAATGTTTAAGTAGTTTACGTGAGGGTAGATTAAGTCTAATATTAAGTCAGTTGTTTTATTGTTTCCATCTAATATAGTTACTTCCGTATGTTGTAAAGCCCTCCCTGCAGCTTTTAAAATAGCCCAATAAATAAAAAAAGGAATAACGTATTTTCCTGTAGCTTTTGGAATAGAATAATGAAATGGATATTCTTCCTCTTCAAAACAGATCATTTTTATTTTCTTCTCTTTTAAAATTTCCATTACCCTATCAAGAAAGCTCTGGATATACTTTTCGGATTTTTCATGGACTTCTTCCTGGATAAAAGGAAGCTGTACCTCGAAAAATGCTGTCTTAAGAAAAGGAACTTCTTTTATTTTTAGAGGACAATTTTTTATAATATACCTATCCTTTAAAAAAGAAGGCAGTTTTTTGAGCCAATTATAATTTAAGTCTATCTCGTCCGATGTCTTTGCCCAATAAAGATATGCTACCTTTTTCATCTCCTCCCCTCTTTCTTTTTAATCTTCTGCTTTTATATGATTGTATGAGAAGGAAAAGAAAATATTACAAAAAGTGGACCGCGGGGAAGCGATCCTGTCAAAGCTGCTCAAGATAATCTTTTAAAAGCCTTTCCATTTCTTCGTAATTCTGCGTCTCATTAATTTTATTTCTAAGAACTCCTGCTTTGAGTAGTCCTTTAGTGTACCATGAAACATGCTTTCGCATTTCTCTTATTCCAATATACTCTCCTTTAAAGTCTATAAGCATTCTCGCATGGCGAAGAGCCATATCGATTTTTTCCTGCGCTGAGGGCTCTTCTAATATTTCTCCGGTTTCTAAATAATGAAGTACTCTTTTAAAAATCCACGGATTGCCCTGGGCTCCTCGTCCAATCATGATGGCATCACAATGGGTTTCATCAAATAATCTTTTGGCAGCTTCGGGGCTTAACACATCCCCATTGCCAATGACAGGGATAGATACTGCTTCTTTTACCTGTCTTATAATATCCCAATCGGCTTTTCCGCTGTAAAACTGTTCTCTGGTTCTCCCATGAACAGCTATGGCTGCTGCTCCGTTTTCTTCTGCGATTTTAGCAACTTCTATGGCTGTAATCGTATTGTCGTCAAAGCCTTTTCTGATTTTAATGGTAACAGGCTTTTTCACTGCAGACGAAACAGCCTTTACGATTTCCCCAATCTGCTTTGGATTCTTCATGAGAGCTGAACCTTCGCCATTTTTTGTGATTTTAGGAGCAGGACATCCCATGTTGATATCAATAATATCAACATCGCTTTCTTCTACCTTTTTTGCCATCTCTGCTAAAATCCTGGCGTCTGAACCAAAAAGCTGAACGGCTACAGGATGTTCTTTTTCATCTACGGCTAAAAGCTGCCTGGTATTTTCATTTTCATATAAAAGTCCCTTTGCACTAATCATTTCCGTAGAAACCAGACCGCAACCCATTTCTTTACAAAGAAGCCTGAAAGGCAAATCTGTAACACCTGCCATAGGCGCTAAAAAAACAGAGTTTGGAATCTCTACATCTTTTATTTTCATGGAATCCTCCTACTTATTTTTTTCGTAAATAATTCTAAGGCCTTGTAGGGTTAAAAATCCATTGACTTCATCTATGGTCCTGGACTCAGGGGCAATCACCTTTGCTAAGCCTCCTGTTGCAATGACTTTTGCATCCGGTGCCTTCATCTCTTTTTTAATACGATTTACAATATAATCGACTTGTCCAACATAGCCGTATACCAGACCGGACTGCATACTGTCTATGGTGTTTTTTCCAATCACTTTTTCAGGCTTTTGAATTTCTACCTTGGGCAGCTTTGCTGCCCTTTGCCATAGGGCATCGGCAGAAATATTAATTCCCGGAGAAATAACTCCACCAATATAATTTCCCATTTGATCTATTACATCAAAGGTGGTTGCTGTTCCAAAGTCAATAATAATAGCAGGTCCTCCATAAAGTTTGAGGGCTGCAACGGCATTAACAATTCTATCGGCGCCTAATTCCTTTGGATTATCCGTTCTGATGTTAAGTCCTGTTTTAATCCCCGGTCCTACGATTAAGGGGTTAATGCAAAGATATTTTCTAATGCCATGCTCCAGCGAATACATAATGTCAGGAACCACTGAAGCAATAACCACTTGCTCCATTTCTTTAGGATTTAGTCCATTATGCTGTAATAAATCATATATAAACATACCCAGCTCATCGGAAGATTTATAACTATGGGTGGTCATTCTCCAATAAGCAGTTAGCTTTTCTCCCTCATAAGCTCCCAGTACAATATTTGTATTACCGACATCAATAGTTAATATCATGCGCTTTCCTTCTTTCGTTAGTATATGGAAAAGCAGACACTATAGTGTCTGCTTATTATTTCTTAAATATTATATATTCTTTTAAGTCCTTTTACAATGACAACAGATAAAATTGCTGCCACAATCATTTCAGGGACTCCATTTGCTGTAGCAATGCCCATTAAAATTGTCTTTGCAGTGCCTGATTTCCCTGCTGCACTAAATGCTTCAACGATTCTTTGGGCGTAAAGGACATACATCATTCCCAAAACCATAATCGTATTGGTGCAGCTTCCAATCATCGCTCCCCCTATAATGGAGACAGAATCATTGGCAATTTTTCGGAGTCCATAATATCCATAGTAAGCCATTACACCTACTAATACCCTCGGTAAAACGGATATTAAAGGATTCATAAGGGCAAAGGATAATATGCTGGTAGGCTGTGTGAGGTTCCTGATCATACTGGAAAGTCCAAAGGATAATCCTACAATCCCGCCTACTAAAGGCCCTCCGATCATTCCTCCAATAATAGTTGGAACGTGTGCAATGGTTGCGCTAATGATGGGCAGTCTGATCGTGCCTATTGGCGTTGCATCCAAAATAATAGAAATCGCCGCCAGCATGCTCATTAAAACAAGCTTTTGGGTATAGCTTCTCTTTGCTACTGCTGCTTGATTCACTTTTTCACCTCCGTTCTCGTTCCGCAAGGATACAAGACGCATCTTTATGATATTTTTTCATAGTCTGATTTTAATATTATATAATTTCTCGCCTGCCCTAAAATAGCCAGGAAATTATATAATAAAAAATATCAGCTATGGCATTTATTATAACAAAAATGGTCAAAAATTCAATTGCTATTTTTTCGCTTTTCACTTTCTTTTAAAATGGCTTCTTTGATGGCTTCTCCTTCCGGAGTTTTATATATCTTATACCATAATCTAAGCATTTTTATCAATTCGCTCTGCTCAGATTCCAGTCTCTTGATTTCTAAGGGTACTCCTATTTCATCAAAGTCATAGTCGCATTCTTCTGCCCTTGCTTCAAAATATACTTCTCCATTTTCATAAAATCCAACAGAAAAAATGGCATGGAGTTTTTCCGCTAAAGCAATACAAATCATTCGAATTTCATTTCTGATAGAAGTTGGAATACCATCGAATTCCGGATTGCTATAATACTTCTGTGTATAATAAGAAGCTGAAAATATCACTTGTTTCTTCATTTTATCCTCTCCTAAATATAACCGTATAATCCCCTGACAGATACTTCACCGAAAAAAACAGTAATAACTTGTCCATCGTGCTTTTCCACCATAAGTTCTCCTTCTTCTGTTAGGTCAATGGCTTTGCCGATAAACTCCTCATTTCTATGGATAATCTTTACCTCTTTCCCAAGGGTTAAACAGTAGCTTTTATATTTTTCAATCAAATTCTCTAAGTCTTGTTTATTTAAATAAGCTTCATAATATTTTTCAAGGTTGGTTAAAATAGCTTTTACGATTTCTTTTCTGTCATAGTCCTTTCCCCCTTCTATTTTTAATGAGGTTGCCATATTTTTAATGTCTTCAGGAAAGGAACTCATATTCACATTAATACCTATTCCTAGAATAATATAATTGACTTTTTCCAGTTCGGCACTCATTTCCGTTAATATGCCGCATATTTTTTTATTATGCAGCACAATATCATTGGGCCATTTAATTTGAGCGGGAAGTCCCGTTACAGCTTTGATTCCCTCACAAACCGCCAATCCTGCGATTAAAGTAATCTTGGAGGCATCTGCTGGAGAAATGGGTGGCCTTAAAATCACCGACATCCAAATACCCGTTTGAGGTGGAGAAACCCAGGTTCTTCCGAGTCTCCCCCTGCCAGCCAGTTGTTCCTCCGCTATAACAACAGTGCCTTCTCTTTCTCCATTGGCTGCCAGTTTCTTAGCTTCTTTATTGGTGGAGTCAATTTGATGGTAATGATGTATCTTTTGTCCCAGCCATTTGGTTTTTAATTGATATCGGACTTCGTCTTCTGTCAATAAATCAGGAGTTCCCCGCAGCAAATAGCCTTTTTTGGTAACGGATTCTATGATATAGCCCTCTTCTTTTAGATGGGTAATGACCTTCCAAATAGCCGTTCTTGAAACCCCTAAAATTTTGCTTATTTCCTCGCCAGACACATATCCATCAGAATCCTTTAATAATCGAAGAATTTTTGATTTCATACTATGCTCTCCTAATCTATGTATTGAAATAAAACACTACAGTTTATACTGTAGTGTTTTCATCAGAAGTCTCTGCATTTTCTTCTTTGGAAGTTTCTAAAGCTTCCTGGGAAGCCTCTAAGGGTTCTTCTTTCTCTTCAACTTTATTAAATAGCTCTGCAAATTCTTTTCCTGTTATTTTTTCTTTCTCTATTAGAAGCTGTGCTGTTTTATGAAGAATATCTATATGGTTTCTTAAAATAGTCTGAGCTTCTTCATAAGCTTTGTCAATAATTGCTTTAATCTCTCTATCTATTGCTCCTGCCACTTCTTCTCCATAATTTCTTGTATGGGCAAGATCTCTGCCTATAAATACTTCATCATTGTCATCTCCAAATTGAATAGGACCAAGGCTACTCATACCGTATTTTGTTACCATATTTCTTGCAATAGCTGTAGCCCGTTCAATATCGTTGGAGGCGCCGGTGGTAATATCGTCTAAGATAATTTTTTCAGCGGCTCTTCCTCCAAGAAGGCTTATGATTTCCTGCTCCATACGCTTTTTGGTCATATACATCTTATCCTCTCCAGGAAGAGGCATCGTATAACCTCCTGCCATTCCTGTAGGGATAATAGAAATACTGTGAACTGGATCAAGCTCTGAAAGTACTTGATGGATAATGGCATGACCGGCTTCGTGGTATGCAGTAATCTTCTTTTCCTTTTCAGAAATGACACGGCTTTTCTTTTCGGTACCTATACCTACTTTTACAAATGCCTTTTGAATGGTTTCCATATTGATGGCGCGTTTGCTTTCTCTTGCTGAAAGCAGTGCTGCTTCATTGAGCAAGTTCTCAAGGTCGGCGCCTGTAAAACCGGCAGTTGTTTGTGCAACAACTTTTAAATCTACATCTTCTTCAAGAGGCTTTCCTTTTGCATGGACTTTTAAGATTTCTTCTCTTCCTTTTACATCTGGTCTGCCTACTACAACTCTTCTATCAAAACGACCAGGACGAAGTAAAGCTGGGTCCAGGATATCTGCCCTATTGGTCGCCGCAATAACAATAACCCCTTCATTCACTCCGAAACCATCCATTTCAACAAGCAATTGGTTAAGCGTTTGTTCTCTTTCATCATGGCCCCCTCCAAGACCGGCTCCCCTTCTTCTGCCTACGGCATCAATTTCATCAATAAAAACGATACATGGGGAGTTTTTCTTTGCCTGTTCAAAAAGATCTCTTACCCTGGAAGCTCCTACTCCTACAAACATTTCAACAAAGTCGGACCCGGAAATGCTAAAAAACGGAACTCCAGCTTCTCCTGCTACCGCCTTTGCAAGTAGGGTTTTACCTGTTCCCGGAGGTCCTACTAAAAGAACGCCTTTAGGGATTCTTGCTCCTAGTTCAACATATTTTCTGGGTTGTTTTAAGAAGTCTACAATTTCTTTTAGTTCTTCTTTTTCTTCGTCTAACCCTGCCACATTATTAAAAGTAACTTTCTTTTTATCATCTACAACCATTTTGGCTCTGCTTTTGCCAAAGCTCATCACCCGGCTTCCACCGCCTCCGCCTTGTACTTGCTGCATAATAAAGATTAATAAAATCACCACTAATACCATAATGACAAGGGAAGGCAAAAGCTGCACAAACCAGTTAGGACGAGCAACTTTATAAGTATGAATCTGCGTACTTCCTTCAAATTCTTCAATACGTTCCATAAAATGATCCACACTGGGAACACTAATAATCACTAAATCACCGTTGGTTAGAATTGCCTTAACTTCTGCTCCTCTGGAATCGGCTTCTGGATAAATCTCCAGGCTTTTTACTTCTTGGTTTTGCAGACTTTTTATTAATTGATCGTAAGTGACTTGATTTTCGGGGCTGTTAGGGATATTATTTGTAGTAAAAATCACAGCTAAAATGATGATAATAAAAATCAACATATATAAGCTAAGCCCTTTAAAATATTTTTTCAAACCCATTCCTCCTTCCTGCCTCTTAACATGCACTAATATCTCATCTAATACAAGTTATAAACTATACCATCAAATTATGATACCATACTAATTGGGGAAGTGCAAGAAAGACCCCAAAATACTTATTTTTCAGTATCTCTCATGACTGCGATATAGGGAAGATTTCTATATTTTTGCATATAGTCAAGGCCATAACCCAGTACAAATTCATCAGGGATTGTAAAGCCCACATAATCTACTTTTACATCGGATACTCTTTGTTCCGGTTTGTCTAAAAGCGTACAGATACGAAGACTTGCTGGTTTTCTATTGTTTAATGTTTTTACTAAGTAACTTAAGGTACGGCCTGAATCAATAATATCTTCTACAATTAAAACATGCTTTCCTTCGATAGGTTCATCCAAATCTTTTACAATTTTTACAACTCCACTGCTTGTCATTTCATTGCCATAGCTGGATACTGCCATAAAATCCATCTCCAAAGGAAGGTCTATTTCCTTGGAAAGATCTACCATAAACATAACGCCGCCTTTTAAAACACAAATCAAACAAATTTCTTTTCCTTCATAATCCTTTGTAATTTGCTGCCCTAATTCCTTGATGCGATTTTTAATTTGTTCCTCTGAAATGAGTACATCTAGATGTTTCATTACAATGTTCCTCCCATAATAAATAAATGTCATTATATCTTATATTTCCTCTTTAGTCAAAGGCATGAACTGAACTTGCAAAACTTTCCCTGTGGATGAAGTAATTTTATAAGCATCGCTATACCGATAGCCAATCACCCAAAGAATTTTATGGCCATCTGCCAGTAAGGGAATTTTATTTCTTTCATCCCTTGGAATCTTTTCATCAATGAAAAAATCCTTAAGTTTTTTGGTTCCGTTTTTAAGAATAATGCGGTCTCCCGGTTTTTTAGTTCTAATCTGCAAACCATTTTCTATTTTATCATAGTCAAAACTTTTCGTACAGGTATTATAAAGCGATAAGTTAAAATTCTCTTTATCCAGCAATTTTGTTTCCAGCCGGGCATTAAGTTCTTTAATCCATAGATTGGATGGTATAGGAATATTATAGCAAAAATCCTCAAAGGTCTTTTCTCCGACCTGGAATATTAAATCTTCATATTGCCTTTTTACAATGATAGCATTGGGAAGGCAGAGCTTTTTCCCAGTACCTTTTGTGCTTAACTCAATAACATCCAAAATATGGTTTGAATCAATATTTCTTAAATGACCACTCAATCTTTCTATGACGGCTCTTATGATTCTTTTTTTAAGAATTGGGTGATAAGTGTTAAATACATGATTATCCAGTATTAAAAGCTGATCCTTTTCTTCTTTTACGCAGCACTTAAGATGAGCTTGTGCCTGTTCATTTAAAAAACTCTCTTCTTCTCTAAGAAGTATGCTCATATTGTATAAAGTTTTAACAATATTTGGATTGAAATTTTCTTGAATAAAAGGAATCAGCTCGTTGCGTATTTTATTTCGGGTGTATATGTTTAATGCATTGGTGTAATCTTGTCTATATTGTATCTGATTTTGGATACAATAGCTTTCAATCTCGTCTCTTGTAAACTCCAGAAGTGGCCTTATAATATTCCCTCTAACCGGAGAAATGCCTCCTAACCCTTTCATGCCACTGCCTCTAAAGAGCTGCATTAAAACCGTTTCTGCCTGATCATTCATGTTATGGGCCACTGCTATTTTGGCCCCACCGGTCTCTAATCTTACCTTTTCAAAAATCTCATACCGAATCGCTCTACCGGTTTCTTCTTCGCTGCACTTTCTTTTTAAGGCTTCTTCTTTTATATCAACAGCATAGATACGGCAGGGAATATCCCATGCTTTACAAATATCTCGCACATAAGCTGCATCTTCGTCAGCTTCTTTCCCTCTTATTCCATGGTTGATATGAACAACAGTTAACTTAAAGGGATAGTCCCGAGACAATTCTTTTAACAAATGAAGCAGACACATAGAATCTGCTCCTCCGGACACTCCGACTATTATATTATTATCTTTTTGTATCATGTTATATTCTTTTATAAATTTATAAATCCTCTTTAGCATCTACAACACCCGTTTTTAAAAATACGTTCTTATTTAGATGATACATAATGAACTGTATAAATGCAAGTACAGTACTAAAAACACGCAAAAAGCAGTGCACAATTGGTACACTGCTTTAAAATATGTATTCCTTTAAAGGCTGGATCAAAAAAGCTGGGCTGCATAATAAATGAACACTATAATACTTAAGAGCAAACAGCAGTTTAAAATCCGGTCTGTACTGCGTTTTTTAAACTTCTTACGGAAATATGCCGGTTTATTTCGCTTCATATAATCTCCTATGATTCTTTCTGCTTCAGCCACAATATCCTTTGGCATTTGGTTAGGATTTATATCTTTATTTAAGATAAAAATCGCCTTTTCGTACCAGCCGCCTCTTTTATTTTCAATCAGTACCACCCTGTCTCTAGATATATGGTCCATAGGAAAACCTCCATCATACTTTTTATTCATGGATAAGTTTTCCCTTTATTTGTGATTGTATACATATAGGATTTACACATATTTTTCCCATACTTTAGCAACCAAAACTGTCATATCATCTTCAATTTCTTCTCCTGAACTTTCTTTTGCAATATTTAAAAGATACTCGGCAATATACTCCGGTTGATTGACATCAATACCTTTTAGGATTTCGCTAAACCATTTTTCTTTTTCGATAATATCTTTTTTAGAATCCAAAACCCCATCGGTAACCATAATGATGATATCGCCGTCTTTTAGTTTCTTCTTAGTCATATCTATGTCTACATTATTAAGCATTCCTACCGGCAGGGAAGAAGAACCTATAATTTCTACAGTATCTCCTCTCTTTAAGAAAGCTGAGGCAGCTCCAATTTTCACAAATTCTGCAACCCCTGTATACAAATCAATAATCGTCATATCAAGGGTCGAGAAGAATTCTTCATTGGATTTTAATACCAATACAGAATTAATCATTTTTATCGCAAGGTCCTTATCAAAGCCTGATTCCATGAATTCTTCCAGAAGCTCAATCGCCGCACTGCTTTCTTCACTGGCTTTATTGCCGGTGCCCATACCATCAGAAAGAGCTAACAGGTATTGGCCGTTCTTTATTTGCATAAAGGAATAATGATCTCCCGATATGGAACTACTATCTTTGGATTCTTTTGCTACCCCCGTCATAATCCTGTATTTTTCTTCTTCAATGAGTTTTAACTTACATTTGTCTTTGCCATTCATTCCAGCACATCCGTTGCCAACAAGTTTCATCTTTCTTCCTAAGATATTGCTTACTACAGGGATAACATTTTTTGTACACAGCCGCTTTCCCCTACAGGGAGTATGCTCGATGACCACTTCGTATTTGTTTTGCCGATTTAAAACGACTATCACATCAGATACAACAATCTTTTCTTTGTCCAACTCTACCCTTATTGCCTGTTCTAATTCTTCTTTAAAGTAAACTTCTCCATACACTTCCATTGCCAAATTCCCAATTATGGATGAAACCCCTCTTAATTGTTCTGAAACCAGCTCTCTGCTTTCTACAATTCTGTTATGCCAGATCAGATTTAATTTATATAGTTCAAACATCCTGTTGGTTGTATCTACAAACGCATCTACCTTCAGGCATTTTTCTATAAAATCCTGAGGGATATCATTTAAGTCTATCCTGGATTTCTTTTCTGCCGCTGATAAGATACTAAATACTGTTTGGTATGTATTGTAAAAATCACTTTCCCAGCAGTGGGCACACAACCCACAGTTCTGACATACTCTGGAAGCAACATCCTCAATCAGCATGGAAACATCTCTTTGATTCAAACTGCTCTTTTTCTTTGAAATATTGGAAAAAGTTTTTGATAGTTTTAAAAAAGCATTAGAAAAGGCTTCTAATTGTTGTGCTGTAATATCTCTGATACGTTTATAATAAACTTCTTGTCCTACTTCAGGCTCATAATGAATAAACTGTTTAATAAGGGTAATAACCTCTGTGGGAAGCGTAAGAAAAAGAATAATGGCTGCAATATGAGGCTTTAAAAAATCATAGGTAATAGCTGTGCCCTCAAAATAAAAGGAAACGATTATCTGCCCTAACAAAAAGCCTATGCTACTTCCTATTCGGCCAATCTCTTTAAATAAACCTGCAATCATACCAGATATGCCTAAAATCCCGATAGATACTGAGGGCAGTACCCCTATAAGGGTAAGAATCGTCCCTATCACAATTCCTATGGTTCCTCCTATCGTAGGACCTCCTATAAAACCGAATAATAATACCAGCAAAATGCTCACAACTTCTCGAAAATAAATTCCAACAATAGAAAAATCAATAATACCAGCAATTGCTGTTCCAAAAACTAAAATTAAACTGATGATTTCTTCATTGCTTAAAATTGTTCTTTTCAAATGTCCTCTCATACAAGAGATTGCACTGCCATATATATATGCAGCGGTAAAAACAAAGATACTCTCCAAAATTGCCACAATTAAGTAGTATCCCGCAAAGCCATGAATCGCTGCAAAAAGCATCCCCATAGCAAAACAGGCAATCATCGCAGTAACAGCCTGTACAATTTTACTTGGCTTATATGCTTTGGATTCTATAAAAGACTGAATAAAAAACATCAAAATAAAGGTCCCAATATATTTTGAATATAGGGTGACATCTCTTACACTTAAAACCCCGGCAGTGGTAAATAAAAGCAACCAGATTCGATTGGCCTTTGCAGACAGACCTGCAGCAAAATATGCAATGCTTAACGGAAGTAAATTGGTAAATAAAATGACCCGGGAAATCATAAATCCTATAATATCAATCAATAAATCCTTGTACGTGGCACCCAGAAAGATTTCTTTCCAATGGATTGTTCTTTTGGCATTAGGTATCTCTGTTTTCTTAAAAGTACGGTATTCTATACGTTCCATCTTTGTAATATCCCTCCCTATTTTGCCTTTTCATTATAATAGAAAGGGATCGAATTATTTGTCACTATCTGGAAATTGTATAAAAAACCTTTAGACAACTTGTCCTTCTATTTTACAAGAATTTATAAACACATTTTTTATTTCGCACACTTTGTCACCCAATAGGGTTACAGCCAATAATTATATGGCGAAAACCATAAAAAAAGACACAAAAAAAGATATATGCAAATCTTTGCATATATCTTTTAATAAATGGGCGCAACAGGGCTCGAACCTGTGACCCCCTGCTTGTAAGGCAGGTGCTCTCCCAGCTGAGCTATGCGCCCTTATGGTAGCGGAGGACGGAGTCGAACCGCCGACACTACGGGTATGAACCGTATGCTCTAGCCATCTGAGCTACTCCGCCAGATTTGGTTGCGGAGGGAGGATTTGAACCTCCGACCTTCGGGTT
>JAAYMW010000058.1 GCA_012521175.1 Candidatus Epulonipiscium sp. | reverse complement strand
TATGGAGGCACAAAATGAGCATTAAAAGATATGTCCTGAAAAATCTTAATATCGACCATTTGACCCAATTACCTAATCGAAGAGCATTTATTAAAAAGCTCAATAAAGAAATAGATATTGCAAAAAATAATCAAACAAAATTTTTTATCATTTCTTTTAATCTGGATCATTTTAAGGAGATTAATCATAATCTAGGTATCCAATGGGGAGATCAGTTAATCTTTAAAATAAGAGACAGGATTTTAGAGTATTTAGAAGATAAAAAAAGCCTTTTTCGTATCCAGGGAGACGAATTTGTTGTTATTTTATCTAATACTTGTAATATAGAGGAATGTGAGAAAAAAATTAATGATATAATGGATTTATTTAAAAAGCCTTTTATTATTAATTCCCATGAATTATACATAAAAATTAGTATTGGCGCTGCAGCTTATCCTGATGATGGAGAAGATACCGATTCCTTATTAAAACATTTAGATATAACCCTAACGACGGTTAAAAGCCAGGGGGGCAATCATTATCAATTTTATTCTAAGGATATGAATGCCAATGGATATAAGCAATTTATATTAAGAAATGATTTAGAAAAAGCGATTCAAGAGGAGCAATTTATTGTATATTATCAGCCGTTAGTAGAGATTGACACTAATAAAATTATATCCGTAGAAGCGCTTATACGATGGAATCATCCTAAATTTGGCATGGTATTTCCTTCAGACTTTATTTCTATTGCTGAGGCTTCAAAGTTAATCATTCCTTTGGGAGAGTGGATATTAAGGGCTGTTTGTAAGGATTATATACGGTGGAAGCAATTAGGGTTTCCTGAAATCAAAATTGCAGTAAATTTTTCGGGAGTACAATTGCAACAAATAGATTTGGTTGAATCTATAAAAGCCATTTTAGATGAGTATGGGTTAAATCCGAGCTTCTTAATTGTAGAAGCTACAGAAAGCGTACTCTTGCAAAATACAGAAAAAGTAGTGAAGGATTTTGAACAGCTAAAAGCAATGGAGATTAAAGTAGCCATTGATGATTTTGGTATGGGATATTCCTCTTTATATTATTTAAAGCATTTAAAAAGTGATATCATTAAAATTGATAGAGAATTTATAAAGGATTTAAATACAGACCTTATTTGCAGCCATATAGTAAGAAATATTGTTAGTTTATCCAAAGACCTAAAGCTTAGCTTGGTGGCAGAAGGGATAGAAAATAAAGAACAATTAAATTGTCTTAGAGAAATGAATTGTAAATTTGGACAGGGCTATTTATATAGCAGACCAATTCTTGTAAAAGAACTTGAAGCTGTTTTAAAAATGGGTATATGTATACCAGCGGTTTAGATGTATATGGATGTATTAAAAAGGATCCGTTGTTATTGTCAAAAGGCTGTAACAACGGATCCTTTTTTAAGTTCTTAAGCATACTCATTAACATTTACAGTTTTCTTGATATGATTGAGTGCAAACCTAAAAGAAGGAATCATAAATAAAAGAATCGTTAATACCATTTCGATACCTATATAGGAGAGATTGTAAAGTATAGAATAAGTAATTGGATCAAAGCCTTCCCATGCATAAGCTCCAAAGAAAATCCATCCGGATAAGAAACTGCATACAAATCGTCCAAATACTCCTACGGCATAGCCATAAATCAGAGAATAAGAACCTTTTTTAAAGAATCCAGAAAGCCCTAAAGCGCCAAAAGCTAAGGGATAATCTAATAGAAGCTGTGCAGGATGAACTACATACCCTCCTAGAGCAAGTTGTAAAAGCCCATAAGTAATTCCTGCTAAAATACCTTCTAAAGGACCAAACCAATAACCTATAAGAACTATAAACATCATGGAAAATGGCGTAACAGAGCCTCCTTGAGGTAACTGGAACAAAGTAAAATTAGATAGGATCGTAGCAAGGGCGATGGCAAGACCTGAATATGCTAATGCCTTAACCGAAAGATTTTTCTTTTTATAAAGGTTTCCTGCAAATAAGGCAACAAGCACCAACGCTATGAAGACGATTACGGTCTTACCAAGAGATGAATCGACAAAACCTTGTAAAGCTTCTTCTGTAAACATAAAAAAATCCTCCTTTAATTGTGTCCGCAGGAGGTTTACCAAAATTTCGCTTCCCTTCGCCAGCATTATCTGGATCAGGTACAAAGGGTTAGTGCATGGTGCACACTCTCAGCCAAAAGGCTCCCCTAGCGGACGCATATTTAATTTAAAAGAATGCATTCTTTTAATATACAAACTATATACCAAAGAACATAAAATGTCAATATAAGCAAACAAGTTTGGGAATTCATCCTAACTATGCTATAATGAGACGTACAAATATTGTTTACTAGTTATACAAGATGAAAGGAAGAAAAAAATGTCATATAAAATGTTAGCAGTAGATATGGATGATACACTTTTAAGCGATGATTTGACCATTTCCAAGGAAAATCAAGATGCCATACAAAAAGCTATAGAAAAAGGTGTCAGAGTCGTTCTTTGTTCAGGAAGATCCAGCAGTTCCCTTAATCCATATCTTAAACAGCTCAATTTAAAGGGAGATAATCAGTATGGCATTTCCTATAATGGCGCTATTATTTTTAATACCAAAACCCTGGAGCCAATTGTACAAGAAAATGTTTCCATAGAATATGCCAAATATTTATTTGAATATGCCAAAAAAGAGAAGATTCATGTTCAAACCTATCATAAGGATGCTTTATTTGTAGAAAAAGCCAATTGCTATACAGAAAGATACAAAAAGTTAACGGGCGTTGCTCCGGTGGAAGTAGGAGATTTAACTAAGTGGATTAAAGAAGATGCCATTAAAGTATTATTTCAAGATGAACATGAAAAATTAGTTAAGATTCAGGAAAAATTAAGACCTTGGGTTAATGGAAAACTGCATATGTTTTTTTCTAAGCCATTTTATTTAGAATTTACCAGTATTTATGCTAATAAAGGGTTGGCGGTCAGAAGACTGGGAGAAATTTTGGGAATTAAAAGAGAAGAAATTATATGCATAGGTGATAGTTTTAATGATTTATATATGATAGAAGAAGCAGGGCTTGGGGTGGCTGTAGCCAATGCACATCCGGATATTAAGAAAAAAGCAGATTATGTAACGACCAACAATAACAACGAAGGGGCCGTTAAAGAGGTAATCGAAAAGTTCATATTTTAAAGTATGTTATACAAGTATTTATGAATAGAATATAATAAGTGCAGTGATAAGGAGTTTTGTTATGACAGAATATGCTGAGGTTCTAAAAAGGTTCTTTTATCATCTGTTAGAACAAATGTTATTTATAATCATTGCCTTATTTATATTGATGGGAATTTATACGCCTCTTCGAAACATTATAAGACAGCTTAATAAAAGTCAAGATACCATAAGAATTAACAGAGATTTCGCATCTAATTTCCAGTAAAGCTTTTTTCTTTATAGGAAATTAGATTTTTTCTATTTTATTGAAATTTTGGAAGAGAAAAAGGCCGTAGGCCATGTATATAG
>JAAYMW010000057.1 GCA_012521175.1 Candidatus Epulonipiscium sp. | reverse complement strand
CTCCTGTTATTATTAAGATGGGCTTAAGGCTGATTTTGACTATTGTCAGTCCTATTCTACATGATTTTTTCACAGGGGTGTTGCATTTAATATTGCAATTTAAGGAAAAATCAAAAACAAAAAAAGACCTGGGCTTCAGGGGGGAGAAGCACCAGGTTGAGGGGGGATTTAGCGATGTACCTTTCCATTGGGTACATTTACAGGATAACCATTTTAGCAAGTTTTATACCTAAAAATTTATCCGTTGAAAAATTTTTTTTATATGTTATAATAAAGTCAATTTAAGAATGAAAAATAGCGATGAGGAAAGAATAGTTTTATACTCTCTAATACAGAGAGTCGGTGGTTGGTGGAAACCGATTTAGAGGATAAAACGATCCACTTTCTTAGCTGCTGATGATAAATCAGAAGGGTGTGACCTTTATCTCACTAAAGAGAGGTTATATATTTTATATATATAACAAGAAAGGTGGCAACGCGAGATGGCTCTCGTCCTTTAATTAGGGCGGGGGCTTTTAAATTTCAAAGGAGGTATAAAGATGTTAGATGTAAAATTGCTTCGAAATCATTTTGAAGAAGTAAAAGAAGCCCTAAAATTTAGAAAAGAAGATTTCAACCTGGATGACTTCTTGGTATTGGATGAAAGAAGAAGAGCCATTCTTCAGGAGGTAGAACAGCTTAAAAGTAAACAAAATGCTGTTTCAAAGCAAGTTCCTATACTCAAAAAAGAAGGAAAAGATGTTTCTGGTATCCTTGAAGAAATGAAAGAACTCTCTAATAAAATAAAGGAACTAGATGGGGAATTAAAAGAAGTCGATACCAAATTAGAAAATCTTCTTTTGACTATTCCTAATATTCCTCATCCTTCCGTTCCAATGGGAGACAGCGATGAAGATAATGTAGAAGTTCGTAGATTTGGAACCCCAAGACAATTTGATTTTGAACCAAAACCTCACTGGGAAATAGGAGAAGATTTAGATATTTTAGATTTTGCAACTGCAGCTAAAATTACAGGGGCAAGATTTACAGTGTATAAAGGTCTTGGAGCAAGACTTGAGCGAGCGCTTATGAACTTTATGCTCGATGTGCATACAGAAAAGCATGGATATGAAGAAGTGTTTCCTCCCTTTATGGTGCATAGAAGAAGTATGATTGGAACAGGTCAGTTGCCAAAGTTTGAAGAAGATGCTTTTAAAGTAGAAAATACGGATTATTTCTTGGTACCAACAGCTGAAGTACCTGTAACCAATATGTACAGAGATCAAATTTTAGACGGCTCTAAACTTCCAATTAAGCATTGTGCTTATACTGCTTGTTTTAGAGCGGAAGCTGGATCTGCCGGAAGAGATACCAGGGGTGTCATCCGTCAGCATCAGTTTAATAAAGTAGAGCTTGTTAAATTTACAAAGCCGGAAAATTCTTATGAAGAATTAGAATCTCTTACAAGAGATGCAGAAGAAATTCTTCAATTATTAGAGATTCCATATAGAGTAGTAAAGATATGTATCGGAGATCTTGGATTTACAGCTGCTATGAAATACGATATCGAAGTATGGATGCCTAGCTATAACAGATATGTGGAAATATCCAGCTGCAGCAATTTTGAAAGCTTCCAGGCAAGAAGAGCTAATATAAAATATAAAGACAAGGTAGAGGATAAGGCACAGTTTGTACACACATTAAACGGTAGTGGTGTTGCCATAGGAAGAACTACTGCGGCAATCTTAGAAAACTTCCAGCAAGAAGATGGAAGCATTATTATTCCAAAAGCTTTAAGACCTTACATGGGCAATATAGAAAAGATTACAAAAAAATAAAGAGCGTCTGCTCTTTATTTTTTTTCTGAAGGAAATAAAGCCCCCATGATTTTAATGACGTCCTCATCGACAACTTTATACGTAATTTCTAATCCGTTTCTTATGCCTTCAATTATACCTGCTGCTTTTAATTTTGATATATGCTGAGATACAGTGGATTGAGGAAGTCCGATACAATTTTGCATGTAAGATACATTACATCCACCATGCTCCAGTAGTCCCTTTACAATACAAAGCCTCGCCGGATGACCGAGAGCCTTTAGTATTTCTGCCTTTTTTTCTAAGGATTTTATGTCCATATGTTCACCCCAATATTTGTTTCTATATTATAATATTATGATAACATATATAAGTCAATATATACATTAATTTTTAGGGGATTCGTGGAAGTCGTTGACAGAGGGGAAACAGTATGGTATACTTTGCAATAGAAATCTTGGAGAAGTACTCAAGTGGCTGAAGAGGTGCCCCTGCTAAGGGTATAGGTCGAGCAATCGGCGCGAGGGTTCAAATCCCTCCTTCTCCG
>JAAYMW010000056.1 GCA_012521175.1 Candidatus Epulonipiscium sp. | reverse complement strand
CAGCGTTCATCCTGAGCCAGGATCAAACTCTCATGTTAAAATCCTTGCCAAACTCTGGCTTTTTATCCTTCAATCAATGGAATTGATTGGGTTTTCTTGGTTTGTGCTGTTTAGTTTTCAAAGATCAATGTTTTGTCGTTTTTTGTCAACAAGAATAAAGTATATCACGTTTCTTCTAGAAAGTCAACTGTTATTTTTCAATTATTTTAATCTGTTTTGAATACCCCTGTTTTTGCCATTGCTACGACAGGAATTGTATTTTAACATGTTTCTTTACATAAATCAACCGGAAATTAATTCCAAACAATGTATTACTGTTAATCTTTTGACAACAGATTGTTATACTAACATAACAAATTTGTTTTGTCAACATTCTTTTTATCTTTTCTTTAACAATTAAAGCGGCCGTTGGCCGCTTTGTAAAATATCATGAATTATTTTGTATGTTTCTCCAGAAATCTCCTTCCGTATCGATGATATCTATAATATCTTCAAATGGAATTTCAAACATAGGAAATCCTGCAGCATAAGGCGCAATTTCATAAGGATTAAAGTAAATATGAAGGGCAGAATTAGTAATATTAAATGGTTGATTCGGTCTAATCCCTTGATAACTATCCAGCCAAATATAGGACTCTTCTCCTTTTTGAATAATTTGTTCTCTAATAATTTTACTTAGGATTTCTACATAATTACTATTTTTCTTAAAAAGATTTTGTAATTCATAAAATTCACCAGTTTTTAAATTAATATGAGCATAGATTTTACTTGGCATCCCATGAGCTGCCCCAAAGGGATAATGGTACCCGTTTAACTCAATTCCTATTAAATCATTTCTAAAAAAGGTTACAAGATAATCTCCAAAATAAGTTGAATCCATAATTTCATCTTTATTCATCCCTTCAGCCTTTGACATTTTGCGAAGTTTTTCATTTGTTTGGTGACTAATCTGTCCATCTTTTATCCCTATAATTTCAGGATAATACACTAAATAATATCTGTTGGGAGCATATTTTTTCTCCTGAACTCTAAACTGAGCATTCAATTGAATAGAATTCTCTTCATCCCAAATGACCTTTCCATCCTTATTTAAATAAATGATTCTATAATCTATATTTCCTCCAATGATATTTCCTTCAAAGCTGAGGGAACCGCTTCCTTCGACTATAGGTAAATGATTCACTTTTTTGCCTTCTCTGTTAATAAAGAATGTCGTCTGACCGTCATTGGCAGAGGCATATCCCTTATTGTAATCTGTAAGATCATAATACATGAAATCCGTCAAAATATTTCCGTCTAAATCTGCAATTGCATACTTAGAATCTGCCCAAACAGGGTTATTCTCATTCACTGGAATACCCAGGCCAATCCGTTTTTCTCCTAAAATTCGGATATAATTATATCGAGGTGAAATAATATATTTCCCATTCCTATTTATTAGTCCATAATAAAAACCACTATCCTGCTGAATACTTACTACCGCTCTGCCGTCCTGAAATTCTTCTGCAGTGTCAAATTGAGCAGGTATGATGATATTTCCTTCTATATCGATGTATCCATATTGATCGCCTAATTTCTCTTGAAAAGACAGCAATCCTTCCCCTATTCCCCCTATAAATGCATAATCTAAATTGGAGATGATATTACCTTCTGGATCAATAATCGAGTATCCTCCTGTCATATTCTCAACGACGGCTTTTCCTTCTTCGAAACTTCTTGCATATCTATATTGTGGCGATATTATAACATTTCCTTCCCGGTCAATATATCCATACTTCCATTCACTTTCTTCGTCCACAATAGAAAATACAGCCCTATTGTTTTTCATAGGAAAGATATCCCCATTCGTTGCAAATAAAACATTGCCTTTTTCATCAATCATCTTTGTTTTTAACCCATCTCGAACTTGAGCTCTGCCTTCCGAAAATTCTCCGATATATGAATACTTTGGTGGAATCACATAATCTCCGCTAGGATCTATAAGACCATACAGTAAATTTACACTGACTACTGCCAATCCGTTTTCTTGAAAAGGTTCAGCATAATCATACTGTGGAAAAATTACTGTCTCTCCATAATCATTCATATAACCCCACTGAACACCTCCAATCTTATATATTTTAATTGGATGAAGGGTTTCTATATGAACTGGTGCCTTTTCTATTTCAGAATATCTGGTTTCTTCTATTTTATATAGCTTTCCTAATTTCCATGTAAAAACATTTGTTTCAATTCTCCCCTTACCCTTCACCCATTTTATAACAATATCTTTTTTACTGCTTCTGCTTTCTGAGGTGGGCAAAAGAAATACAGAGTCAATATCATAGCCACTCCCTTTAATCGTTAATATCCTATACCATCTGTTTTCAATATTTTTTAAAACCATCACGAAAGGTTGCTTATAACATAAATAGCCTACAATAATTTCTTCTTTTCCATCTCCATCTATATCTCCTGTCTGTATAAAAGAATAATCATTATAACTTTTAATTGGCGTAAAGGTAGCTCCCCTGGGTAAGAAACACCTTGCTGTCTCCAATAAAGCCATTCCTTTCAACATAGACATCAGCCCCCAAATGATATCGATACTATTAATTTATGAGTAGATTCAGTAAAAAATTTCAATATATTCTTTTAATATCAAGATTTCTATCTGCATATAAATAAGGAATTCTTAATACTTATTTAATAGGTTTTTAACATAAGTAGATGAAAGATGTGGTAAAATAAAATTATATGTCAAAATTTAGAAAGGAGGATTGCTGTTGAATTCAATTATTAATATCCAGGGAATTAGAAAAGTCTATCGCATGGGACAAGAAAAAATTATCGCTTTAAATCACATAGATTTACAAATTCCCCAAGGTGAGATTTGCTGCCTTTTGGGGGCATCCGGATCAGGTAAATCCACCCTGCTCAATATGATGGCAGGATTAGAAAAACCTACAAAAGGTAGCGTAAAAATAAAAGGGCATTATATTGAAAAGATGAATGAAGCCCAACTGGCAAAATTCAGGCAAAAATATATAGGCTTTATTTTTCAATCCTATAATCTAATTCCTTCTCTTACGGCCTTAGAAAATGTATGTCTGCCTCTTGTTTTTCAAGGAATGCCAAAGAAAAAACGAGAATCCCTGGCAAAAGAAATGTTGGAAGCCGTAGGTTTAGGTTCCCGTTTAAAACATAAACCCAATGAAATGAGCGGTGGGCAGCAGCAAAGAGTAAGTATTGCAAGAGCATTTGTAAATCGACCTACCATTATCTTTGCAGATGAACCTACCGGAAATCTGGATACCCATACTACAATTGAAATATTAGAACTTATGACAAGCATGGCAAGAAAATATAATCAGACCATGGTAGTCGTTTCCCATGATACAGAAATCGCTGACTATGCCGACAGACTCATACATATGAAAGACGGAGAAATCATCTCTATAGAACAAAAAATCAATGGAAGGAATGAACTGATTTATGAAAAAGCAGAATAAACTATTGGCTATTTTTGTACTCCTTATT